>CAYWSS010000647.1:0-3630 GCA_964460505.1 uncultured Caldilineaceae bacterium
GAAAAAGCATCTCTAGGCGGTGGCGGGTCGGGCATAGAGATGCCCACCCTACGGATACAAAATGCTTATCTGAACATCTATAGTTACAGGGTCGGTAAAGTCGGCAACCATGTCAACAAATGGGCAACGAACACTTGCGCCTGCATGCAGTGCAGGTGTAACAAATATTGGCCGGCGTTCATTTGTTTATTCGTTTGCTATCCGTTGACGGAACGGGTTCACTGAACTTGTATCGCTGTAGCATTTGGGAAGTTGTTTCAATTTTCTCAAATTCACCTTGACATTCCAAAATATTAATGTTAGGCTTGCAATTATAATATTGCATACGCAATACAAATGACTGAATTCATATCAACCGGAGAAGCTGCTGTAATTTTGGGTATAACGCGCCAATCTATGGGATGGTTGTTGCGTAATGGTCGCGTCAAGGCTCAAAAGGTAGGCCGCAACTGGATAGTAGAAAAAAACTCCGTATTGGAGTACAAAAAAGAGAGAGAACAGCGCCTCACCAAACATGGTGAGAGCAAAGACGAGTCAAAATAAAAATGCCGCCGTTGCTTACGATTGGACCCGTTACAACGACGGCAAAGCACCAATAAGGAAAGGACTTTCCCCATGGCTGATTCTATTTTAGCACAACATAATGCTACCTGCAATAGTTCTTCACGCTTCTACCCTCCAAAACTGCCGGGATTCTTCTTAATCACCGGCGGCCAATCAATCCAAATCCAAAGGCAACTTAACTAAACCGGACAGACCAGTCCGGTTTGTTTTGCGCCGCGTTTAATTGCACACGGCGTCAAAGTTTGATGCCCTAAATTGGCCGGGAATTAGCAAAATATCTCACTCCGGGTGAGAACGAGGCTTTTTATGATCACAAAACTCAACGTAAGCAAATGGTTCCAAAACCCGTTCAAGGATAGTCATGCAGACGAATATATTGATGACACCTGGCTCAACGGTATGTACGTGCCGGCGCTGGCACTGACTGCCCTGATCGCCGTGATTGCCTTTGCTTTCTCGGCCCGGATGCTGTACGAAACCGCCAAAGCCGGGGGTAAAACTGCCTGGCACGAGCCGTACCTGTTCACTGCCCTGATTGATCTGCCAATCGTGGTATTCAGTCTGGCTGCCATGTACGCGGTCGCCATCGGAAAAAATGCCGCCGCCGCAATCCTCAGATTACTGGTAGCGCTTTTTACGGTGCTCACTGTTTATCTCAACAGTTCACACGCCGTAGCCAAAGGCGACGACCCCTTTATCGCGACCATCGCCCCGGTGGTGTTGCTCATCTCCTTTGAGGTGGTGCTGTGGCTGCTGAAGCAACATTTTGGGCGGCAGGCACTCAAAACCAGAATTGACGAACTGCAAGCTCATTTCAAATCATTGGAAAGCACCCTGCAATCAAGGTTCAAAAAATTGGCCGGCAACCTGAAAACCGAGCGCAGCCAATTGCAAAACGAAATCCAAAACCTTCACAATGAATACGCAAAAACAAGAGTGGCAGAGGACACCGCCATCAAAAACAAAACCATCGAAATTGAGCGATTGAGTACGGTTGAGGCCAACAAACTTGCGCGGTTGACCCGGCTTGAATTGCGTGTTAAAGAAGCAAAAACCGCGCTTAAGAACACCGCAGATATGAACATCGACTGGAACGGACGAGAGGCGAAGCTGCTCCGGCTTGATGGTATGCTGGCCGCAGAGGTGCCGCTGGTCCGAGCGGCCTCACTGCTGGGGATTGCGCCCAACACCGCGAGAAACTGGAGAAATGGCCGGTTGAACGGAAAAAGCTTGCTGCACAAGGTAAAGCATAGCGCGGCAAAACCGCAAATTAACAATGAATAATGATAATTAACAAATGATTCTCGCCGCAAAGCGTAACGCAAATCTTGCAGGGTAATCCTATAATGAATAACAGCGGCTCATCGGCCACAATTAACACGTCGGTCAACATCCCGAATTGGTTCGATTGCAAAAATTGCGCGGCCTGGAACCACCGGCCTTCTTTTTGCGACAAATTCCAGGCCCGGAACCGATGCGCAAAAGCAACGCTGCATCAGGCTTTGCTGGCCGGCACATTGAGCATTTCATTGCCGCCGGCGCAATTCGGGATACCGGCTATTGAAGTTGAGTCGAAGCAGGACGTGTCATAAATATCGAAAGGGTCTTGTTTTTGCCAAAATCGCCGCGTAACAGCGGTTGAGAGCATCTGAATAGTTTTTTACACGGACAGTAACTCAGGTCACAAAGTTACACGGAGAAAACACAGACGCAAGCACACAGAGAGAAATTCTTAAGACCAACTGAAAATTCCGCACAACTATAAGCGGCGTCAACGAATGGGCAACGAATAAACGAATAGCGCCCCCTCATTCGTTTATTCGTTTCATATTTCGTTGACGCCAGGGCAGGTAAGCTATTTCTGCGGAGTTTTCAGTAAGACCAAAAAATCTCTGTGCGCTTAGAACATCTTCGCGTCTGCGCACTCTCTGAGAGTCTCTGTGTAACCTGAGTAGTAACCACGGATATTTTCAGCGCGGAGGGACAGTATGATTGTTACATTTGGAATTGAAGCGTTGGGCTATCAGGCGGGCGCAACTGTGGATTTGCCGGAACCCAATCTGTTCAACCGGCTGCTCATTGCCATTCTTTTTCCGGCCGCCGCCGGCATCCTGATCGATGCTGCCCCCGGCCTGACCAGCGGCATTGTCGCCCTGCCTTTGGCGCTCATCTCCCTGGCCCTTGCCGGGCCGGTACTCTTCAACGAGGTCCGTTGTGCGTGTTCAAAACCGGTGTACATCCTGCCCTAATCTTGCCGCTGAACTCAACCGGCTACAGACCGGAAACAGCCGGCTTCGGGAAAAGGTGGCCCGATACAAAAGGTTAATGCGTGCTATCCAGCAATTCTCGGATGAACATCGGCAATTCTTTGAGGGGCTGCGGTTGGCAGCCTCTGACCGGATGGCAGACGGAAACCTGCCCCGCGCGGGCTGGAGCCGGTTGAGGTCGACGGTCAACGTTGCCGGGCGCACAGTTCAAGTATTGCGAGAGATTGAAGGTTTGTCGGAAAAAAGCTGATGGCTAAGAATCCCTTCAAATGGCTGTTTCGCCACGTGCCAAAGCTCAATTTTCGAGTGAGATCCGCCTCTTCTTTGACTCTGGTCGGGAACGGCCGGCCTCGCAGCATGGATTCCGGCCGGCCACCGGCAATTGTCTGGCCGGAGGGTAATTTCCCGGAGAAATTCAGGCCGCTGGAAGAAACCATGCGCTCGGCCATTGCCACGGCCCTGACCGGCGTGGGCGTTCCGTTTGGCGCTGTCATTCCCATGACCCCGGTATTACAGCCGGATGCGATGACCTTTCACCTGCGCATGGCCACGGTCGGTTTTGATGCAGCTAAACAAAAATTAATGCGCTCCTACCTGCGTATGCAGCTCGATGCCGATAATGTGGCGGTCAGTCGCACCGGCGGCTCGATTCTGGTTACGCTCAGATTTCCCCGCCGGCTGGGCAGCCTCTCCCCGGCCGATATTGAGGCCGGGGCGGTGGGTTGCACTCCGGACGGGAAACCCCTCCGGATTGTTTTTAACGACGGCACCAAACCTTCAATCAAAATCACCGGCTCTC
>CAYWSS010000648.1:0-3605 GCA_964460505.1 uncultured Caldilineaceae bacterium
TGGGCCTTCGGTCATCTAACGCCACGCCGCTATCGCTTCGAGGCTGCCTACGAGCAAGTAATATCTCCTCTGTAAATACCCCTCTCCCCCCCCGCCATCGGCGGCTCCTGTTAATTTAGATCCGCCAGGTCGTACTCGCCCAATTGCAGCGGGTAGTTGCCGTACTCACGCACCAGGTTAACCACGTAGTCGTAGCTCTGCCCCGATACGTTGCTGGGCACCGAGTGGTCGGATTGAAAAATCATCCCGCCGCCTTTGGCCGCATTTAGTTTTCTAAGCACAATTCCTTTGAGTTCTTTCTGGCTGCAATCGGCCCACTCCATCACGTTCATGTTGCCACAAAAGCCAATTTGATGGCCGTACTGGCGTCGCAACTCCACCACATCCATGCCGGCTTTGGCCTCAAGGGGGTTGTAAGCGTCAACGCCAACCTCAATAAAGTCCCCAAAAACGCGCTTCACGTTGCCGCACCCGTGATAAATAACCGGCAGGTTGTTCTCGTGGCAAACATCAATCATTGCCTTGAGGCCGGGCTTGTAATATTGCCGCCAGTAGTCCGGGGAGAAGAACATATCTTTTTTATAAGCGATGTCTCCCCAAATAACCATGCCATCAAGCAGGCCATCGGCGGCTTTAATCTGGGCTTTCATACATTCCAGAGCAAATTCATTGAGACGTTCTACAAATTTCCCCATCCGTTCGGGGTAAAGCCCTGCCCAGAGCAGGTTGCTTTCCGGGCCAATAATACGGGTTAAATATTCATTGGCTTCACACTGGCTGCCGTAAACGGGAAAATCAGGGCGCAAGTCTTTCACCGTTTCAATCCAGGGGGGTGAATTGCGGGCGAATCCGTCGCCAACCCCGGCAATCTGGTTGTCGCCCTCGCTGAAAAAACGCCGGTCGTCCCAGGGGTTGTCAAACTCAAAGGCCTCGGCTTTTTCGATGGTGTCGGTTTCAAATCCGATAAATTCGGGCATCGGGTCTTTGAATTTTTTCCGCAGGACAGCCTCAAAGCCGGTGCGGACTACCACTTCTTCTTCTGTTTCTTTCAAGATTTCAAACTGTTTAATGTGGGGATCCATATTGGGGATGGTCACAATCCAGTCGAGGTCGTAATATTTGTAGACGTCTGTATCTTTGGCCAATCCCAGGTCTTTGCGCCAGCGTTCCAGAAAGCTGCCCCAGAAGAAATCGCTAATGGGTACGCGGTCAGCTTCCTCGTGCCGCAACGTTTTGTTCATTCTGTCCAGTTTTTTCAGACAGTTTTCTGTTCTTTCCATTGTTTTATCGCTCCTGTAAAAATAAAGGGGTTGGGAATTAGGGGTTGGGGAAGTGCTGATTCCTAACTCCCGATTCCTGATTCCTAATCCCTAGTCCAGATGGAAAACTTCTTCCATTTCAGCCCACCACTCGCCTTCGGCGCGGCTTTCCAGAGGAGTTTGCATGGGCATCATAATGTCCCACCACTCCTGGGTTTTGGGATCGGCGGCCATCTTGGCCGCGTCGGCCGCAAAATCATCGCCAGTGTATTCAAAATAGCTAAAAAGCTGGCCGTCTTTATAATAGATTGAATAGTTTTGAATGTTGCATTGGCGGATCATATCCAGAATTTCGGGCCAGACAGCGGCATGGTATTTTTTATACTCTTCCAGTTTGTCCGGCTTAACTCCAATCCAGGAACCATGTCTTTTCATTTCTTTTTGCCTCCTTTGGCATGCGGTATAAATTTATTGGTGGCTTAGTGTTGCTTTTTAAAATTGATCAGGAGCGGGGGTTTCAATTATGGTAAAACCCGTATTCTCGCACGGTTTCATACATCGCGATGACATTTTTGACGGGTGTTTCCGGGAGCAGGTAATCGTGGCTGGGTGAGGCGATATACCCACCGCCCGGTTTCATAATATCAAGAATCTCGCGTGTCCTGGTTCTGACCACATCCGGCGTGCCTTCGATAACGACGTACTGGGTGTCAATGCACCCGTTGAAGACCATCTTATCCCCAAAGTTGGCCTTGAGTCTGGCCGGTTCCATGCCGCGAGCAGATGGTTGCAAGGCTTGCAGGCCATCCAACCCCACTTCAATCATGGCCGGAATAAGGGGGGCAAACCCGCCGCAACAGTGCATCATCACCTTTAATCCGTAGTCATGGCCCAGGTCAATCAGCCGTTTCAGGTGCGGCAAAATAAACCGTCTGAATATGTTCTCACCGATCATAGGGCCAATCTGGGTGCCAAAGTCGTTTCCAATAAAAAAGATGTCGATTACGTCTCCGGCCGCGTCAAAAATACGCCGGCTGGTGCCGGCGTAATAATCAACCACGTGTTCCATAACAGCATCAACAATTTCCGGCGCGTCGTACAGTTTATAGAAGAGATTGTCCCAGTCCAGCAGGTCAATGGCATCGTGCCAGAAGGGGGACCAATCACCGCCGAGGATAGCGTACTGCCCATTCCACGTTTCCACTTCAGCTCTGATACCGGCAGGGTCCATCCAGGCCGGGTCTGGCCAGGGATAGTCATGCACTTCCTTCAACGTGGCGTTCTTCAGAGGCATATTTCGGGGCATGCCGTAACCATAGCCATAACGCTCAATGCCAAAAGGGGTTCGATAGGTTGAACCGGGCATTAGATTGGCGGTTGGGCTAAGCTTGTCCGGGCCGGCATATTTGGCAGACACCCGCCGAAAATCATCCCCAAGATAAACGGATAGGGCTTCATCATCCGCCAATCCCAGAAACTCTATCATCATCTCCCGGGTTTCCGGGGCGGCGCCCAGCCAGGCCGGAACGTGATCGGGTTCTTCGTGTTCAAAAGCAGCCAAAACGCGTTCTCTTGATGCCATTGTCATCAGAAACATCTCCTGTTGTGAACCGGAAATTGGGCTTGCTTAAAATTTATTTCCTAAAGATTTGTAGCGTCCATATTTATGGACAGCCTGGATCATGGCTACAAAGTTTTCCGGGGGAATACCTTCCTCAATGCTGGTGGAGGAGCCGAGTATATATCCCCCGCCGGGAGCCAATTTGGTGCAATGTTCTTTGACCCGCTCAACAATTTCTTCTTTGCTGCCATAAGCCAGCAAAGAGGTAGGAATATTACCAATCAGCGCCATCTTGCCGATCCATTGTTCTCTGACGGCAAAAATATCGTTGCATTCAGGCTGTACGGGATGAATGATATCAAAACCAATATTATGCAAAATTGGCAGAAGGCTGTCTATTTTTCCATCGGTATGTATGGCAGCCAGTTTGCCATGTTCCTTGGCCGGGGCAATTAATTGTTTCATTCGCTGTGGAAATATCTCCATAAACATATCAGGATGGATCAGGGGACCGGCGTTGTGGGCAATGTCGTCGTTAACCAGGATAAAAGCAAGGTCGTGAGCAAAACGATCGCAGACGGCACGTATAACTTGTTCTTGTCGATTCAGGAGGATGTCCATCAGTTTTTCCAGAAAGGGGCGGTTGTCGTGGAAAAGATAGAAGGAGTCGCTTATACCTACGGCCAGCATCGCGCTATCGAAAAACGAGGTAAAGTTGGCCAGGACACACACGCCGGTCCCCTGAGCAGCGCGCAGATAGCGTTACAGATAAGTCCATTGAAAAC
>CAYWSS010000649.1:0-3602 GCA_964460505.1 uncultured Caldilineaceae bacterium
CCGCCTTTGCCGCCGGGGGCGGGAGTCCAGGCTTCAACATCGTACTTTTTGGCGGCGGCAAATCCCAAATCGCCGGTGCAAATTTCAATGACCCGGTAGGGAATGTCCAGCCGTTTGCACAAGTCTTCGGCGTTGGCCACAATTTCTTCCAGATGATCGTAGCTCTCTTCCGGGCGGGTGTAGTGGTACATCTCCACCTTTTCAAATTGGTGCACGCGTTTGATGCCGCGCACGTCGCGCCCGGCGCTCATTTTTTCGCGGCGGAAGCAGGGGGTGTGGGCCAGATATTTGATGGGCAACTGATCGCCCTCCAGAATTTCACCGGCAAACAGGTTGGTCAGTGGCACCTCGGCCGTGCCGATAAACCAGTAATCTTCTTCGGCATCGTAGTACATGTTGTCCCGAAATTTGGGCAGGTGAGCCGCCCCAACCATCGCTTTTTCACGCACCATAAACGGCGGATAAATTTCGGTGTAGCCGTGATCGTTGACGCCCACATCCAAAAACCAGTTGGTCAGCGCTCGATGCAGGGCGGCCCCGGCACCTTTGAACACGTAAAAGCGGGTGCCGCTCATTTTTACGCCGCGCTCAAAATCAATAATGCCCAGCGCCTCGGCCAGGTCCCAGTGGGGTTTGGGTTCAAAGTCAAACCCCGGTGGAGTGCCCCACCGCCGCACTTCCACGTTGTGGTCTTCATCAGGCCCCACCGGAACACCGGGGCCGGGCATGTTGGGCACCCACAACTGCTTTTCTTGCAGGTCGGCTTCCACCTGCCGCAGTTGTTCATCCATCGTTTTGATTTTATCGCCAATTTCGCTCATGTATTGCTTTTGCGCGTTGGCTTCTTCTTTTTTGCCCTCACGCATCAACTGCCCAATTGCCTTGCTGCCGGTGTTACGCTCCTGACGCAGATTTTCCACCTGTTTGAGCAACTCCCGGCGTTGCTGGTCAAGCTCTAAAATCTCATCAATGGGAGCTTCAATATTTAAATCCACCAGCTTTGCTTTTACCTGGTCGGGATTATTTCGAATATAATTTAGATCCAGCATCTTACCCTCCTGGTTTTTTTTAGTGTACAACAGATCACAAATTGATAACAAAAAACCCCGCCCGTAAAAGGGCGAGGTCATCAACTCGCGGTACCACCTTTTTTTATCAATTAGTAATGAGTAATTAGTAATGAATAAAATCTTCTAATTATTCATTATTCATTATTCATTGATAATTGAACTCTATGCGCTGTAACGGGCGCTTCCGGATCGGCTCATCGCCGCCGGCTCAAGAGTGGAATTCAGGCAGTCCCTCAAGTGCCTTGCACCAATCGGCACATCTCTGCGTTCTGGGAAACAGCTTACTTTTCTCCGTCAGAGCCTTTGAATTTGCCAGAAATTATATCACAAGAATGTCGACTTTGGCAATAGGCAATTTTTACGCAAAAAACTAAAGGCCCGATAAAATTCATCGGGCCTTAAACTAAAAGCTTATTGGGTCTGTAACGATAAACCTCTTACCAAGATTATACTTTTGGGGGGCATTCCGGAAATCGTACTTGCCGTTCACGCCGGCTAATCGTTGACTGTGCCCTTCAGCACTATCATCCACTATAACTTTATGTACGGCTCCCGGTTAGCCGAACTAATTCCCAATCTGGTACCGCGATAGGGACCTCCTTTCGGCTACTACAGAACGTGAATTTCAATTACCACAATTATTGTTCTGTGATACTATAGTACTACTTTTTTTTAGCGGAGTCAATAGACTATAGACTACGATTTCCCAACGCTGAATAAATTTAAGCGACCAGCCCTTTGGTTAGACAGCCTTATCGCGCTATTGTTTACAAACCAAATTTACTCATATTTCTGGCCTCTTGTTTTGCAAGTTACCAGACAAAAGCGGGTTTTTCCTCTGCATCTTCTATTTTTGCTTCTTCCGGAATATCTTCCTCTTTTATTCCTGTGTAGCGGCCAAATACCAGGGGTACAAATGTCTGGTCAGAAAAGGGTGGGCGGACGTAGCCGATGTTTTCCTGGCGTGGGGGGAGTTCGATAGGTTCCGGGGTCAGGTCCTCGTAGGGGACTACGCTGAGCAAGTGGGCAATAAGATTCAGGCGGGCATGCTTTTTTATATCGGCGTTAACCACGTACCAGGGCGCTTGTTTTATGTCGGTGTACTTAAACATATCGTCTTTGGCTTTGGAATACTCCACCCATTTCGAACGCGATTCCACGTCCATCGGGCTTAATTTCCAGCGCCTGACCGGATCGTGAATGCGCGCCTGGAACCGTTGCTCCTGTTCTTCATCGCTGACCGAAAGCCAATACTTGATCAGGATTATCCCCGAACGGACCAGCATCCGTTCAAATTCAGGGCATGAGCGAATAAACTCACGGTACTCATCTTCGGTACAAAAACCCATGACGCGCTCAACACCGGCCCGATTGTACCAACTTCGGTCGAACAGAACCATTTCGCCGGCGGCCGGCAGGTGAGGCGTGTACCGTTGAAAATACCATTGCGTTTTTTCTTTTTCTGTGGGTGTACCTAAAGCAACCACACGCACAATGCGGGGGTTCATTCTTAACATAATGCGCTTGATAATACCCCCTTTGCCGGCTGTGTCGCGCCCTTCAAATATGACAACAACCTTCAACCCGGCATGTTTAATCCACTCTTGCAGCTTAACCAACTCAATCTGGAGTTTAGCTAATTCCTGTTCGTAAATTTCGTTTTTTATTTTTTTTCGAACCTTTTTCTTTGGCCCCTTGTCATCCTTACTATGTTTTGAATGAGCCTCAGTTTTGGGTATATCTGTTTTCGATTTGGATTTACTGGCTGTACGTTTTGTCTTCTTTGACATGATTTCCCCTCAACTTTAAGTTTATTAATTATTTCCTCTGAATACACTATCCATTATAACACATCGCGGCTTTTGGCTGCAACCAAAATTTTACCGGTTTTTAATTTTGGGTGGGTGCTGAGTGCAACTCTATTGCCATATGCTTTAGTAAAGATGCCGGCCAGTCTTGATACCGGGAAAAATTAAAATTGCAATACCGCAAAAGTCATCAGGTAAATTAAAGTGACCGGTCCTATATTTTAAGTGCCGGTCACTTGTAACCTGCCGGGTTTTACGGAACTGCCTAAAATCCTATTTTGCTTGTAGTTGATTAAGAAGTTGTTGCAGGGTATCGGCGTTTAAACCGGTGACCACAAACACCTCTTGCACACTGCCTTTCGAGCGGGCCTGCAATTTATGCCCGCCGGTGACGGGCACCGTCACCCGAATTTTGAGCGGGGTCGGGCGACCTTTTACCCGGGCCAGTCGACCGGGCGTGACCGTTTTAATTCCCGGCTGCTCCACCAATTGCCTTAAAATGGGAAGCAGGCCGGGAATATGCGTGGAGTGATTGAGCACCAGTCGCCCGGTTCTGTCAGCAGGATTGCGTGATTTTGCCATAAAATTAGTTTGGTGAGTTAAATGAGTTGGGTGAGTTTTTGGATTAAATGATCGGAAATTTGGCATCGTTTCATTCAGCCAAAAATGGCGTAAAAGATCGGTTTACACTTTTGGCTATCCAAAATTTTCATATTCTGCAAAT
>CAYWSS010000650.1:0-3602 GCA_964460505.1 uncultured Caldilineaceae bacterium
TGGTTCCCACGTTGACGTGCGGCTTATCTCTTACAAATGTTTCTTTCGCCATGTGAAATCCTCTTCGTTCTTTCTTAAACAAAAGTTTTATTCGGAAAACAGACAGTGAGGGGGCCCCACTGTCTGCGAAAAAAATGGAGGGTGACGGATTCGAACCGCCGTAGGCGTAGCCAGCTGATTTACAGTCAGCCCCCTTTAGCCACTCGGGCAACCCTCCATATAAAATTGAACTTAAAAACACGACGCAATATCGCGCCGTGCAAATGTCAAGTATACTTATAACTAAACAAGAGTCAAATTAGCGAGTCACTTTTAGCTATTAACAAAATCCCGTGCGCGCCAGATTTCGTACAAAATCAGAGCCGAAGCCACAGAGGCGTTAAGCGAATTTATTTTACCACGCATTGGTAATTTTACTAAAAAATCGCAAGTCTCTTTAATTAAACGGCCCAATCCTTTGCCCTCGCTGCCCACAACCATGGCGATGGCTCCGGTTAGATTGGTTGTGTGATAGGGGGCAGCTTCGGGAATTCCCTCTAACCCTGCAATCCAAACATTTTCCTGCTTTAAATTTTTCAACGTTTGCACCAGGTTTGGCACTTCGGCCACCCACACGTACTCAGAGGCGCCGGCAGAGGCATTGACCACAGCGGGGGTAATTTTGGCCGCCCGCTGCCTGGGGATTATCACTCCGTGCACCCCCACAATTTCGGCAGTGCGCAAAATTGCGCCCACATTGTGCGGGTCTTCAATATGGTCCAACACCGCGATAAACGGGGGTTCATTCAGTTTGGCGGCGCGCGTGAGAATATCCTGCACCGCGACAGTGGGGTAGCTGCCTACTTCCAGAGCAACTCCCTGATGCCCCTTGCCCAATTTATCCAATTCATTCCGCGGAATACGCTTTACCGGAATTTTTGCGCGTTGGGTCAGCGTGGTAATTTCATTGATAACGGGCGCTGCTTTTACATTTTCCGCAAACAGTACCCGGTGTACATGCCGCCGCCGCGCCCAAAGGGTTTCGCGCGCGGCGTTACGCCCGTAAATAATCTCTCGCATTATTTTTTATGAACTTATCTTCCAGATTGTACCGTCCGGGCCATCTTGAAGGACAACACCAATTTCAGCCAACTGGTCTCGAATGGCATCGCTGGTGGCAAAATCTTTATTTTTGCGAGCCGCCATACGCAAGTCAACCAGAATTTGCAGCAGCGATTCCTCGCGCCCGGCAGAAGACGCGCCACCGGCATCCACAATTTCATCGGGAACAATGCCTAACACGTTTCCGCCAAGTGAGCGATAGGTCTTGTCAATAGCTTCCAGTGTAGCGCCGGAAACAGGTTGCGTACCATTGACCAAACTGTTTACCGAGCGGTTAAAATCAAATAAAGCCGCCATTGCCTGCGGCGTATTAAAATCGTTGTTCATTGCTTCTTCAAAGCGATTCTTGTGTTGGGCCATGACACCGGCAAATTCTGTATCTATTTCTGAACTGCTCTCGCTTTTTGCCAGCTTTTGCCGAACCCGATTGACCGTACTTAGCAATCGCTCGTGGCCTTTAGCGGCGCTCTTCAAAGCATTATCTGTAAAATCTGTATTCTGGCGATAGTGACTGCTCAAAATAAAGAAGCGCAGGGCCATGGGCGAGTAGGGTTGTGATAACCGGGGGTGATTGCCGGTGACGGCTTGTTGAATATTGAGCGAATTGCCCAGGCTTTTTCCCATTTTGCTGCCATCAATGGTGACCATGTTGTTTAGCAGCCAGTAGCGGGCAAATCCATCACCGTAGGCGGCTTCACTTTGGGCAATTTCACTTTCGTTGTGGGGGAAAATATTTTCAAGCCCGCCCCCGTGAATATCAAACGGCAGCCCCAGATATTTTCGAGCCATCACGGTACATTCGGCGTGCCAGCCGGGAAAGCCAACACCCCAGGGGCTGTTCCATTTCATCAAATGATTGGGGGCCGCTGCCCGCCACACCGCAAAATCACGCGGGTCGCGTTTATCGCCGGATACGTCCAGCCGCGCCCCGCCCTCCAGGTCGTCAATTTTCCTGCGGGACAGCTTGCCGTAGGCCGGCCAGTTGGACACCGAAAAATAGACGTTTCCATTGCTGACGTAGGCATAGCCCTGTTTAATTAATTGCTGGGTCAGTTCAACCTGTTCCGGCACATGGCCGCTGGCTCTGGGAGAAATATCGGGACGAATAATGTTGAGTAAATCCATATCGCGGAAATAGTTGCGGGTGTAGTTTTCAACAATTTCCATAGGCTCAATCTGTTCTACGCGAGCCTGACGGCCAACTTTATCTTCGCCTTCGTCGCCATCGCCCACCAGGTGCCCAACATCGGTGATGTTTTGCACATACCGTACTTTGTACCCCAAATATTCAAGATACCGGTGAACAATATCAAAGGTAATGTACACTTTGGCATGTCCAATATGGGCATCGCCGTACACGGTGGGGCCACAAACATACATTCCCGCAAAACCGGGCGTCACCGGCTCAAAATTCTCTTCTTTTCTGGTAAGGTAGTTGTAAACACGCAATGTCATAAGCTAAATTTCCATTTTGGCAAAAATCATTCTTCCGGCGCTGGTTTGCAATACTTTGGTTACGGTTACCTGAATATTTTGATGCAAAACGTGCTTTCCATTTTCCACCACAATCATGGTGCCGTCGCTAAGGTAAGCCACACCCTGGTCGCGCTCTTTTCCTTCCTGAATAATTTTAACGCCAATTGTTTCGCCGGGCAAAATCACCGTCTTTATTGCATTTGCCAATTCATTAATATTTAAGACGGTAACGCCTTGTAATCGGGCCACGCTATTCAGGTTAAAATCATTGGTAACAATAGGGATGCCCAGTTGCTTCCCCAGTAGCACCAGTTTGTCATCAACCCCTTTAACGCCGTCAACATCCAAATCTGTAATTTTTACCAAAACCGGCGAATCTTCTTGCAGGCGTTTGAGAACCTCCAACCCGCGGCGACCCCGATTGCGGCGCAGTGCATCCGGTGAATCGGCAATATATTGCAATTCATTGAGCACAAACCCCGGCACCAGCATAGAGTTGCGAATAAAACCGGTCTGGCAAATATCGGCAATTCGGCCATCAATGATGACGCTGGTGTCCAGCAAGAGACCATCTTCTGAGTTTTTGCGGCCAAACCCATCCAGTGAAATTCCGGAAATTATTTTTGGCCCAAGCAGGTTAAATATATCCTCTTGCCGCATCACCATAACGGCCATGCCAATGTACCCAAAAATAATGCTGACCACCAGCGGCAAAAAACCGCCCAGCGGTGCCGGCAAATTTGAAAGGGGAGGATACATCAATGCAGAAACTGCTAACCCAATGGCCAGGCCAATGACCCCCGAAATCATCTTTGAGGCCGGCATCCGTTTTAATCTGGCTTGCAGCCAGAGAAATGGGCGCGTGGTCAGGAAGGGGGCAATTAATAAACCCAGGGCTGCTCCGGCCAGCGTTAATGCAATAATCAATCGGGCCGATTCGCCGGGGGTACCGGGATTAAACAGATGGCGCGATTGCATGCCAACAAGGGCATCACATTCGACATTAACGCGATGCGTTCTTCCTG
>CAYWSS010000651.1:0-3594 GCA_964460505.1 uncultured Caldilineaceae bacterium
TGTAACTACTTACCCCCCTCTAACTCCCCCCCGATTCGGGGGGGATTGAGGGGGGTAAAAACGGCAAAAGGACGCTACTATAGCGGCTACAAAGGTGTGTGCCTAAGTAGTTACTCCCTTTTAGATCAAATTCAGGATTGTGTCTCTCCTCTGAAGGTAGTATCGTAGTATCGCAGACTGGAGAGCACAGGGCATGTTCCCTGAAATATTTTTCCGGGTTGGTTAATGTATTCTCGTTACTGCCGTAGATTCGGTTCTGCTCTCTCAATAAATATACATCTGTTGAGTTAGAAAATCGTTTAAGGAAAATAGAGAAAGGGTTAGAATTAAGTTGTTTACAAAAGACTCCTTTAACTCATAACACACTGATGCCCTGCATATCACTTATTACGTAAAATTACCGGTAGATGGCTGCGGGGCATCGGGGCGAGTTTAACCGCATATGTTTTGAGTTGGTGAGGGTTTAGGTTGTCGACCAGATTACCGGCAGAGACGTTAGCATTTTCGAGTGGTGTTTCAATATGGGTGGTGTGCATTGCTGTATCAACCACCCTGTCTGCAAATGAGAGCGAAAACGGCTCCTGCAAGTTGCCTAAATTCCAGAATCTGGTAATGATACCCTCATCAATCCCATCATCGGCGGGCTTCAATGCCCATAACAACACGTTGGGGTTGTCGACGGTTAGAAAAGCGTAGGAGGTTTCCGGGTAGACATCGCCCCCACTGATTTCGCCCGTCACCAATGGATTCTGATGCTCCAAGGCAAACTTCATGCTGTTTACGGGATCATAGCCAGTGTGAGCACGCAAGGCAAAACGTTGCAGAAAGTGATCATCGCCGCCCTGGTTGGGCAGCCCCTTATTCCCATTAGCTACTCGGCCCCCAACCAGGAGAGAAATTTGAGGGGTGCTGGTGTCCAGCAAGCCGGTGGTACTATTCCCCAACTTCATAAAATAGCAATCGGCATTAGAAAGCGTAACGCCTGCACCCTCGCTACCACTCATATCGGCAAAATGATTAAGAGTCAACCAATCGTAACGAGCGTTATCGACGCGATCAGAATAATGCCCGCCCTGGTTGAGCAGTTTGGCTCGAATGATGGCGCCTACTTCTTCATGCCACATATCAGGTGTATTTAGTTCAAATCCAAACCGCCACCGGTAAGTGCTATTAAAATTCTGGGTAATCTCATTTTTAATATCGACACGTCTTGAGTTCCGAATTAAAGTAATTTGGGTGGTGTGGGCCAGTGGATTGGACGCGGTGGCTTTTAAGGTGATGGAAACAGGCCCGGCATTTTCTATAACTAATGTGCCCGAACTCGAACCCAGATCATTGATAGCATAGCCACCAATTTCCTTGGAAAATTGTTTATTGGCCTGTGTCTTGTCCACCAGGCTGGTAATTGCGCCGCGTGGTGCCACCGTAATTGCATAGATACTGTTCTCAATTAAACCGGTTGCTGCATTGGCAGTTGGCTCATCCGAGAAGCTTTGCCCACTTCCAGAACGCACCTCAAAAACCTTGTAGCCGGCCGGCGGAATATTTTGGGCCAGTACGCGCAGATACTGCTGCCCATCAATGTTAACAAACTGAGCGGGCGTTTCCAGGCCGGTACTGATATCAATTACATGTACCGATCCGGCTTGTGAATATTGAAAATCCGCAAGATCAGTACGAGTCCAACTCAGGGAGTTAAAGGCATAAAAACGAAGGTTGGCCCCATTTTTTGGGATCAAACCGCCCAGGGTATTGGCTGCATCCGTATGTAAGGAGTTTACATAGTCTTCTATTTCGCTTGCCAGACGGCGTTGCCAGGTAATCCGTGCGTTTGTCAATCCACTAGGTGGGTTGACCATGCCAAAGTTGTGTTCCCAGAATAACCCCAAATTCACCCATGCCAAGTCTCGATCCGTCTCACGACCATTCATGAAACTAAAATCCTGCAAACTGACCCATGTAGCTAACGCCTCTGCCCCCCGCAGCTTTTCTATCGCCCGCTTTACCCGGGCCGAGACTTCAGCCAGGGCAGCGCAGTACAGGTCCCACTCATTACCAAACGTACAGGCATGTGAAGGGATAACAGACCCATATGTGATTTCAAAATCCTGAAAAAAATCCATTTCATTTGAGACAATAATGGTACGATTAGCGTTTGTTTTGTTTTTAGCCGTGGATACAAACTCATCCGTCAAAGTTTTAAGATCATCCCACCCTTTGCCGAAGGCACCAATGACTTTGTAAGGATAACGGGCTTTGAATGCGCTGTTGCTGTCTACGTACTCTACTACGGCCGCCGGATCACGTGCTTCGGCATAACCGCCCATACCCTCATTAGGAAAACCGCCAGATCCACCAAGCATTGAATTCCACTTGATCAACATCTTGCTATTATCTGGCCCAACCCACCAATAGATGTCGTGCTCACGATCCCATGCGTTGGGTATCCGGGAGTCACATCCACAAATACCTTTCCAACTGTACCTGGCTCCGGCACCCTTCCATAAAGAAATAAGACCGTACGGTTGGGTTTGATTTTCAATGCCGTAGGCCAGGGAAAAGCGGATATTATATCGCCGTTCAATGTGTCCGGAATAATACATACCTCGTAATACCGCCTCAGCCGGGGCACCCCCCAGACACACACACAAAGCATTTAGTGGAACACTGATATGTCCACTTTGAATCCGCCCGATAAACCGTTCAAAATCGATCAGTGGCTTATTTTTTTCATAAGTCCACATCCAGAAGCTCCCATCGCAATTCCACCGGCTCTGATGTTCAGATGGTTCGTTTGCAGTCGAATCGGTCAGGTTCAGATAATAATCAATCGTTTCCACAAATGCTTGTCGATAAGTCTCCTCGCCGGCCGACCAAAAGTAGTCGGTGTGGTCATCTGGGGCAATATATATACGTTTGGGGTTTATTTGGGCGAAAGCAGAAACAATACTTAACCCCTGGCTAAGTTTGGTAAATACTAACCCACCTAATCCCAAAACGCTTCGTTTGAGTAAATCGCGGCGAGATAGGCGAAAAAAAACTTTTTTCCCCATAGATAAAATTCCCCCCTCATAATGCAGATCGTTTTTTCAGGCATTACCGGACAAAATGCGAGTTGATGTTTCCCCCGTTTGGCGGAAAAATGTAAAGCTGATGATGGGATAAAAGTTAATAACAGAAATGGACAAGGAATTTGATTAAGTAAGCTTACTTGCCTACGGTGCCTATATTAGTGTCTTGAACCGATACCTCTGCCAGATAAGCAGCAACAGCATGATGACCAGCAGCCGTCCAGTGCATATTATAGGGCTGATAAGGGCAACCTCCTGTGTCAGAAAGCAAAACCGGGCGCAAATCATAATAGCTAATATTTAGAGCGGCGGCTAATTTCTGTGTTACCCTTTGGGGCTGTTCAAGATCATATTTTTCTGGGTCAGCTAAATTGACGTTCTGTGGATAATAGGCCAGTTGGTCAGGCTGGCACACCTGCACCGGTGCGGGGATCATAGCAATAATTACCTGAGCGCCGGTATCATCGGCAACCGTTTTTATTTGTCGTAAACGGTCTGCTACTATCTGTTGCCCTTTTATCTG
>CAYWSS010000652.1:0-3588 GCA_964460505.1 uncultured Caldilineaceae bacterium
GCGAAAATTGTAAACCGGTTTTTTGTCCCATTTCAGACCCAATGAAACGATGCCAAAAAAACGATGATCCCGGAATTTATATCATCAAATCGACGAAACCGGCTTTTGGCTTACCGGCCGGCCGTTTCATCTACATTGGGAAGGGTGACGACGTAAAACACAGGTTAAACCAGGAACTCGGTAAAGCCAGGGGGCCGGCAACATTTTTTAGGTCTGTTGGCGTTCTGTTGGGCAAAACTGTTATCCCCGGCTCCGGTAAAAACTTCAGGTTTTACGAACGGCAAGAATTTGCAGATTGGCTGGATGAATATACCAAACAGGCTATCATCAGGTGCAATTGGCAAGATAAAGAGAGAAAGATAATTGGCTCTACAGGATTTCGCAGGGTCAAAGTAAAGAATTTGCCACGGATTGCACGAATTAACACGAAAAAATAAAAAATCAGTGAAATTAGTGTAATTCGTGGCAGATAACACGCTTTGTATAGAGCGATCCTGCAAACTACCAGAGAGCCAAAAAAATAAGATTTAATGGGTACAGTTTCAAAACTGTACCCTGCCATCCGGCCGAGTTAACCCGGCAATTACCTGTTCCGGTTAAATAACCGGAACAATTGTCTCGCACAAAAAACCGGATTTCAACACAAGGAAAATAAGACAATGGCAAAAAAAGTACTCATTGTTGACGACGAAGCGAATATTGTAATTTCCATTGAATTTTTAATGAAACAGGCCGGCTACGAGGTAGAAATTGCCTACAACGGCCAGGACGCGCTGGCCAAGGTAGAAACGTTTCGCCCGGATTTAATTTTGCTTGATGTGATGATGCCCAAAATCAATGGCTTTGAAGTTAGCCGCAGAATTCGAGACAATCCCGGCTGGAATGACGTAAAGATAGTGATGCTCACGGCAAAGGGGCGCGAGGTCGAAGTTACAAAAGGGCTGTCACTGGGAGCAGACACCTACATTATTAAACCCTTCTCTACCAAAGAGTTGCTGGCAGAAGTGAAGTTTATTTTGGGTGAGTAATGAAGAAAAACCTCCATTTTACCGGGCTGATAGGGCTGATTCTCATCATTGTATTCCTGGCAGGATTTAGCCTGTCCTGGATCATTACCCCAAAATTTGAGAACAACCAGCTTTATCTGATTGTCAGCGTTATTTCGGTAACGTTAATTGGGGCCGGATATACGTTAAACAACTTCATTCAATCTTACATTTTGGGTATCCGGCAACTGGCGGAAGAAACCAAAGTAATTATTGCTGCCAATCCCACGCATCGAGTGCAGATAGAAACCCCCTCAGACATTAAAAATCTGGGAGATACCATCAACTCCTTTGCCGACCGTTTTCAGGCAGTTTTGGAAGACCAGGACGAGCAGATTGAACAGGCCCAAGTTGAACTGGAGGCGGAGAAAAACCGGCTGGCGGCGCTGATGTCGGAGTTGGCCGAGGGGGTGCTGGTCTGCAATATCGAAGGCCGGATTTTGCTTTACAACAATCGGGCCAGGCAGTTGCTGCGCCACACCAAACGCGGCGAGTGGACCGACAACGTGGGCGGTTACGTGGGGCTGGGCCGCTCTGTATTTGGGCTGATTGACCGCAATACCATTACCCACGTATTGGAAGACCTGGTGGAACGCAGAAAAAAGGACAGCAACAACCTGGCTTCCCAGGTAGTAACTACGGCCACCAACGGGCAGCTTATTAGAACCCGAACCGCGACCATTCTTAACCAGGAGCGTGAAATCAACGGGTTTGTGATAACGCTGGAAGATGTTACGCGCCAAACCCAAACCAGCCACCAGCGGGATATGCTGTTACAGGCCCTGACCGAAGGTGTGCGCTCGTCGCTGGCAAATATCCGCACCGCCATCGAGGCAATTGAACATTATCCGGAAATGGACACCATCAAGCTAGGCCAGATGCGCCGCGTCATTTACGATGAGTCGCTGGCCCTGAGCAGCCGGCTTAATCAGATTACTGCCGAATACGACGCCTACCTCAAATCTGACTGGCAGTTGGAAGAGATGATGGGCAGCGACCTGCTGTGGGCCATTCAGCGGCAATTTGAAGACAAATTAAAAGTAACCACCACCATTGCCGACCAGGATGAGGGTTTGTGGATAAAGGTTGACAGTTACTCTGTGGTGCAGGCCATTGCATTTATGATGCGCCGCCTAAAAACAGAATTTGGCATTGACACCGCCCATCTTTATCTAAAAAAAATCGGTCAATTAGCGGCTCTGGACCTGGCCTGGGAAAATGGAAAAGTGGACCTGGATACCATTTGGGCCTGGCAAAACGAACCGCTGGTTAATGATGAAGTTGGCTCTTACACCCTGCGGGACGTGGCCGAATACCACGGCGGTGAGGTTTGGTGCCAGACCGACAGACAGACCGGGATAACCTATTTGCGGCTGCTCTTTTCTACGGCTCAACCCAAACCGGCGCTGGCCCCGTATACCGGGCCAGAAAACCGCCCCGAATATTACGATTTTGACCTGTTCCACCAACCCGGCCAAAATCCGGAATTGGACCAGCGTCCGTTATCCGACCTGTCCTACACCGTATTTGATACGGAAACCACCGGCTTAAATCCGGCCGGAGGTGACGAGATTATCTCAATTAGCGCGGTACGCATTGTCAACGGTCGGCTGCTGCGTCACGAAATTTTTGACCAACTGGTTGACCCCAAACGTTCGCTGCCCAAAATCGCTACCGAGATTACGGGCATCTCACCCACAATGTTAAATAATCAACCTACCATTGAGCAGGTTTTGCCGCCGTTTTATAAGTTTACCGAAGGCACGGTTCTACTGGCGCACAACGCCGCCTTTGATATGCGCCTGCTGCAAGTAAAAGAGGCCCAAACCGGCATCAAATTCGCAAACCCGGTGCTGGATACGCTGCTGCTTTCGGCGGTAACGCATGCCAACCACAAAGATCACGGCCTGGATGCCATTGCCCAACGGATGGGGGTCAACGTCATTGGGCGGCATTCATCGCTGGGCGATGCCATGCTTACCGGCGAGATTTATCTCAAACTCATCCCGCTGCTGGCCGAACGAGGAATTTATACGCTGGCCCAGGCCCGCACCGCCGCCAAAGAATCCTACCTGGCCCGCATCAAGTATTGATCGATTACAGGTTACAGGTTACAGGTGGCAGGTTACAGGTTACAGGTTACAGGTTACAGGTGGCAGGTAGCAGGTTACAGGTGGCAGGTGGTCGCGAGCTTCGAGTTGGGCGTCATATAGTATTACCCTGCAAGATTTGCATTACGCTTTGCGGCAAGAATCAGTTGTTAATTATTCATTATTCTTGTTCATTGTTAATTGTTAATTGTTAATTTGCGGCTTGGCCCGCGCTACAAAGTAATTTGGGCATCGTTTCATTCAGCCAAAAATAGCGTAAAAGATCGGTTTACACTTTTGGCTATCCAAAATTTTCATATTCTGCAAATTTTGCTCTTTCGTGGGGGCAATTCAGAGCAGAATTATCGAAATGATAGAATTTGAACTCTTTTCCAGAGGTGTTTCACTTGAAGTGTAAACCGATTATGTGGCTACATTGAAACAATGCCGAA
>CAYWSS010000653.1:0-3587 GCA_964460505.1 uncultured Caldilineaceae bacterium
TGATGAGGAACCACAAACCGGAAGTAAAATCGGAAATAGGGGTCGCTTAAATGATGCTGCCCTTGCTTTGATTTGCGCTGTTGGGCTGTTGTAAGCGTCGCCGGCCAGCGACGCTCCACAAACCGTAATTCCTGCAGCCGGGCCAAAAAAGAAGTTAAGTTGGTTCGACCGATCAGGGAGGCATTACTAATGGCACTTAACGTATGATGCCCATGGCTAATAGCCCGTAAAATTGCCAGATAAGAACCTAACTGCCGCAATTCATCGTACAACAACAAGGTGGGCTCGGCCATAAACATACTCCCGGGCGACAGGATAATATCCCGGATGTTGTTACTGAGACTTTGTTCCGGGTCAAGTCACTCGAGATAGGCGGGAATACCCCCAACAATCGCATAAAGGGCAACCCGTTCTGCGGCAGACCAGTTTGGAAAAAACTCTTTAAGTGCATAGAAGGGCAGAGGCTCTAATAACCATTGACCGGTGAAGCGGCCGAACAGCGGAGATTGATGATGCATATTTGCCCCAACATCAAAGGCTCCGGAGGAGGCTCCATGAGGGGGAGTTCCTTGAGGAATCTTAAATCTTTAAGGTTCTGGCCGGCGCCCAGGCGGGCGCTTTTTCCGCGCTATCTGTAAATTGGTTAAAGTTGCAGGCAGAAAAAATGGGTCTATAATTTAAATAGTCTGGTGAACACAATCATGTTTTTGCCATCAAGAAAAGCGTTAAAAGGCTGCGCATTTTGATATAAACTATGCGGCCGATTGGTGTCTGATTCATAAGAATCGGCCAAAATAACGTTGCTGAACTTTTTACAGAAGTAGAATTGATTCTGCTCTCCCACAGCCCTTTCAACCCACAGAGCCGGCGAGGGTGGGAAAGTCAGGACTGACAAATTCCACCAGCCCAAATGCTACAAATCAGGAGTCGCTGATGCCTATTAACCTTTACGTTATTTCTACCCAGGATTTCACGGGCAAGAGCGCTGTTTGTGTTGCCTTTATGCACCGGATGCAGCAAGACGGTTTTAGGGTGGGTTATCTAAAACCCTTTAGCAGCGCCGCCCGGGTAGCGGTCGAAAGCCGCATCGATGAAGATGCCAGATTTATAAAAGAGAACTTTGAATTACCTGACCCGATTGAAGATTTGGCCCCTATCGTTTTCACAAATCAAAACCTCAGAAAGCACTTAACGTCCGGCGACAGGAATTATGCGGATATTGTAAAATCTGCTGCCGAACGGGTATCCCGGGACAGGGATGTGATAGTGATGGAAGGCAGCGCCAACTTTCGCGAAGGGTATGTAGTTGGCCTGTCGCCCCAAAAAATAGTGGATCTGCTCAATGCCAGGGTGGCAGCTGTGGTGGGCTACCGCAGCAGCCAACAGGTGGTGGACGATGCCCTGACGGCTCAAACCAGAGTGGGCCAACGACTGCTGGGCGTTATCATCAATGGGGTGCCGGATAACCGCCGGGATTACGTCGCTGATTTTGTGGAACCGTATCTTGAACGCCAGGGGTTAAACCTGTTGGCCGTTTTACCCCATCAACCTATTCTTGGCTCGGTCAGCATTGGTGAGATAAACGACGTGTTGGACGGTGATGTAATTTGCTACGGCTGCCACAATGACCTTGTGGAAAATCTACTGGTTGCGTCTGCCGGAGTTGAACACTCGCTTGACTATTTCAGGCAGGTTCACAACAAAGCCGTCATTGTTGGCGGCGACCGGCCCGATATTCAGATGGATGCGCTGGATACCTCTACCAAAGCCCTCATTCTTACCGGCAACCTTGAGCCGGTTTTGCAGGTTAAAGAAAGAGCCGAGTTGCAGGATGTGGCCATTATCCTTTCTCCGTTCGATACCCTGGTCACCATTGAAAAATTGGAAAATCTATTTGAAAGAAGCCGCTTCCATCAGATTGAAAAGGTAAAACACTTCGAGGCCTTGCTGAGTCAGGCTATGGATTTCTCGGAATTCTATCAACTTGTTGGGCTTTAAACCCGTACCAAAACCCATTGGGGGGATATCTATGCCGGAAACTTTACCAGATAATTTCAAACGATGCCCTTTTTGCGATGAGGAGATTCGGGAAAAAGCAGTTATCTGCAAACACTGTCACCAATGGCTGCCCGGCTACACCTACGAATCTGCCATTCGGGACCTTGTAATTCAAAAGCAAGTTACCGAAGTGGGGGGGGTATCCCTGGAACAGGAAAAAAAGAGCCGGGAAGGGCAATTTCAACTGGTTTTGAACTGGGCCGGCAGTGACAAAAAACCTTCTTTGCGAGGGTTTGACCTGTCGGCGCGTAATATGCAGGGCATAAATTTGCGGGGGGCCGACCTGAGAGGGGCAAACCTGAGCGAAGCCGATTTGGGCCAGGCCGATTTACGGGAAGCCAACCTCTCCCGCTGCAACCTGTTTAGAGCCAATTTGCGGGGCGCGCGGTTACGTAAAGCAAAACTGACCGAGGCCTATATGCGTGAAGTTGTTTTGGAGCGAGCCGATTTAAGCGGTAGCAAGTTGACTCGGGCCAATCTGCGGGCCGCCTTTATGGACCACACCCGACTGATTCGGGTAGATTTGGAAGGCGCCAACATGAAAATGGTTGACCTGCGCAGCGCTGATATGCGCGAATCTTACCTGAAAGACACCGATTTAAGCGCGGCCAAGATGGAAGACGCCGACCTGGATGGCGCCATGCTGTTTAGAACAAACTTTACCGGAGCAGACGTAGAAGCCTACCAATACAAAAAGGCCCGGGGGATAGAAGATGTGATACTCCCGACCGGCCGAACTTTTTCAATTACCGGGTAAAAGATGACGACACCCCTACCACCTTCACCGCCAAAAAATAGTCTGTTTATTGCCTGTGGCGCATTGGCCAAAGAAACCAGGCAAATAATTGATAAACACGGCTGGCAAGTAGATTTAAAGGCATTGCCGGCCTTGCATCATATGACTCCGCCCAAAATTGTAAGTGACCTTGACCTGATGCTCAGCGAAGTTCGGCATTGCTACAAACGGGTTATTGTGGTCTACGGCGAATGTGGCACCACCAATATTGATGAAATTTTAGCCCGCCACAACGTGGTGCGGGTCAGTGGTCCCCACTGCTACGAAATGTACGCCGGCACTCAAACCTTTAACCTCATGATGGAAGAGGAGCCGGGCACCTTTTATCTTACCGATTGGTTGCTGCGGGCCTACGAAAAGGCTGTCCTGCGGGGGTTGGGCTTGGATAAGCATCCTGAGTTAGCGCCAATGATATTTGGCAATTATCGCAGGCTTATCTATTTGAGCCAATTGCCAACCGAAAAGCTGGTGGCAAAAGCGCAAACCATTGCCAATTCGATGGGCTGGTCCTTTGAGCACCGCCCCACCGGATTTGGCGAACTGGAAGTGAGATTAATTAATTTAATGGCGGCGGACGTATAACGCGGCCAAGCCACAAATGAACAATGAATAGATTTGCCAACGAACAGTATAGAATTGGCGAATAACCTGAGCGGGCAAAAGCTCGACCGGGGCATTGGTAATATGGAGGTTCACTCCCTGCAATATTTTCGTCCGTTGCTTGGTCTGTCGC
>CAYWSS010000654.1:0-3584 GCA_964460505.1 uncultured Caldilineaceae bacterium
ATTTTTTGGCCTAAAGTGTAAACCTATTATTTGGATACATTGAAGCGATGCCCAATTGTCAATGAAAAAACTTAACAATTCACAATTAATTGTTCACCATTCATAATTTTGCTCAAGCACAGAGTTGGAAAAAATGCGGATTCTATGAAAGAACGCAGTTATGGCACGCGACACCCGATTTAACAATTTGTTGACCTTTTATCAGGACGAACTCCTGGAACGCACCGTCCCCTTTTGGATGAATCACGCCCTTGATGGGCAAAACGGCGGCATCCTGACCTGCATTTCCGACGCGGGAGAGGTACTCAGCGAAGACAAATACCTGTGGTCGCAACTGCGGGCAATCTGGACCTTTTCGGCCCTGTACAATCACATCGAACCGCGGCAGGCGTGGCTGGACGTGGCCCTGCAAATTTTCAACTTTGTCAAAGGCTGTGGCCGCGATGCGCAGGGCCAATGGCTCTTTTGCGTTGATAAAAGCGGCAATATTTTACAGGGAGCCACCAGCATCTACGCCGATGGGTTTGCCATCTACGGCTTGACCGAGCTGGCCAAAGCCACCGGCAGCCGGGAAGCCATCAACCTGGCTTTGGCCACGTATGAAAATGTGCAGCGCCGGTTGGCCTGCCCCGGCTCCTACAAAACCGAGCCGTACCCCCTGCCCGCCGGCGTAAAAGCCCACGGCATTTCGATGATTTTCTCACTGGTGTTCCACGAGTTGGGCCATTTTTTGGATGAGCAGGCAATCATCGAGGCCGGCCTCTTTCACGCCAACGAAGTGTTGGATGTTTATTTGCGGCCCGACCGGCAGATGCTGTTTGAATTTGTCAATCCGGATGGCTCGCTCATCAACTCGCCCCGTGGCCGCGCCGTGGTTCCCGGCCACGCCATCGAATCGATGTGGTTTATGATTCACATCTTCCGGCACACCAATAATGAAACCCGCATCCGGCAAGCTATTGAGGCCATTAAATGGCACATCGAGCTGGGCTGGGACGATGAATTTGGCGGCTTGCGGCTGGCGCTTGATGCCGGCGGCGGCGACCCCTGGTGGCCGTTTGCCGACTCCAGGCTGTGGTGGCCCCACACCGAAGCCCTCTACGCCCTGCTGCTGGCGCACGAAATTTCCGGGGAGCCGTGGTGTCTGGCTTGGTTCGAGCGTGTTCACAATTACGCTTTCAGCCACTTCCCGGTGGCTGAATACGGCGAGTGGACTCAAAAGCTGGATCGTCGTGGTCGCAAATTCAATCAAACCGTGGCCTTGCCGGTCAAAGACCCCTTTCACCTGCCCCGCAGCCTGATCTACTGCATTCAGGTGTTGCAACGGCCGGCCGAAAATAGCCGGGAAAAGGAAGCAACGCCGTGAGTCGCCCCAACCTGCTTTTTTTGATAACCGACCAACAACAGGCCGCCACCACCGAGCCGGACACCCCCTGCCGGATGCCCAATCTGGCCCAACTGGCCGCCGCCGGCACGCAGTTTGCCCGCTGCTACACCCCCAACCCCATCTGTTCCCCGGCGCGGGCCAGCCTGATGACCGGGCTGCTGCCCCACAGCCACGGCATGGTCGATTGCACCCACACCGTGGAACCTTACCGGGCCAAATTTAAGGACGGTCTTCCATTTTGGCCGCGCCTGTTGCAGCAGGCGGGCTACCGCACCGGTTACTTTGGCAAGTGGCACATCGAGCGCAGCAACAACCTGGAAAATTTTGGATTTGATGAGTACGATGTCAAGAGCTATCATCAAAAACTGGGGTTGGTTAAGGCCGGGGCACCCATGCAGCCCGGGTGCCGGGTGCAGCAAAACGGCTACAAAGATTTTCCGCTGTACGGCGTGACTGATGCTCCGCTTGAATCCACCGGTGAGTACCAACTTTACTCGCGCGGAATTGAGTTTGTGCAGCAAGCCGCCACGCACCCGGAGCAGCCGTGGGCGCTGTTTCTCAGCACCGAAGCCCCGCACGACCCCTACACCGTACCCCGCCAATATTACGAGCGGTACAATCCGGCGGAAATCCCCCGCCCGGCCAGCTTTGGCGATACCCTGGCCACCCGGCCCGGCATCTACCGCCGGCTTCAACAGGTGTGGAGTCAGCTTGATTGGGAACAGTTTGCCGAAGCCACCGCCTGCTACTACGCCCTCTGCTCGCTGATTGACGACCAGATTGGCCGGATTGTGAGCGCCCTGCGCCAACTCGAGATGCTGGAAAATACCATCATCGTTTTCACCTCTGACCACGGCGATTTGATGGGAGCGCACCGGCTGATGCTCAAGGGCATTCCGGCCTTTGAAGAAGTCTACCGCGTGCCGTTGATTTTATCCGGCCCCGGTATTTCTGCCGGCCGGCGCGTTGAGGCGTGTGTCAGCCTGCTTGATTTGGCGGCGACCCTGCCCCAACTGACCACCGGCAACGCATTTCCATGTTTTGGCCGGTCGCTGCTGCCGCTGTTGCAATCTGCCGCTGCCACTTGGCAGTTTGAGGCCTTTGCCGAGTGCCACGGCCAGCGTTTTTTTTACACCCAACGCGTGCTGTGGCGCAACAATCTCAAATATGTTTTCAACGGCTTTGACGAGGACGAGCTGTACAATCTGGACACCGACCCGCACGAATTGCGCAACCTGGCCTCTGATTCAGCCCACCGCCCGGCCCTGGAATCGATGGCCGCCCGCATGTGGGAAATTGCCCGTCAAACCAACGATTTTAACCTGTTCGACGCCCAATACGGGATGTTTCGCTTTGCCCCGGTCGGCCCGGAAAGAAAAAGGATGAGTGATGAATGATGAAGGATGAATCAAGCTTGCAAGTTGCAGGGGTGCAAGGTTGCAGAGATTCACGCACACCTGATACAAAATACGAAATACGCAACGTTCCACTCATTTCAGTTACATCTAATTCAAACACAGAGACTTATCTTATGAGCCAGATCAAACAATTGGAAAAAATAACGTGTCAGTTAGACCCGAATGTTTCTCAGCGGGAGCAACTGATCCGCCGGGTTGTCGCCTATACGGAGAACCACCTGGAACAGATTCCCGACGCTCCCACCTGTTTTGACCGGCCCGATAACGGTTGCGCCCTGCTCAATTCCCCCATCGGGGAGGCGGGCGTTGATATAGAGCAAGCGTTCGGGCTGCTGCGGGACAATGTCGATTCCACCGGCATCAATATTACCTCCGCCCGCCATCTGGGCTACGTTCCCGGCGGTGGCAATTTCTCGTCGGGAGGCAGCATCGCCAATTTAACGACCATTTTGTTGCCGCCCGCGATGCCCACGAGATAACGGGCAACGCTGTCAGCCGGGCCGTGGTTTACCTGACCGGGCACACCCACCCCTCGGTTGATAAAGCGCTGCATGTGGCCGGCGTAGGCGGCGCTGTCAAACGAAAGATTCCGGTTGATGCCAACAATCGGATGAAGACAGCGGCCCTGGCGGAAGCCATCACCTTAATATCTTTGGATTTTTACACACTTGCCCTGCGGGTTGAGCAAGACAGCCCCCTTTGGATGAAATTAAACGCAAATATAGTTTTTAAGAAAAGGATTTTGGATCCGTAGTGGCGTACCCTTGTGGTTGCCACGT
>CAYWSS010000655.1:0-3582 GCA_964460505.1 uncultured Caldilineaceae bacterium
TAATTAATTCAAATAGCGGCATAGTCGGCTATGTAAACAGGGTATTCAAAGATGAATCCAATTTCTGCGTTTCTGGAAAGCAACATTGTTTTTGTTTATTTTGTATACGGATTAGCGTTTTTTACCCTGGGTATCGCCCTTCAACTAAAGGGCAGCCGTAAATCACAATTTAAATTTGCCACAGCGCTTCGACCACTAGCCGCCTTTGGATTTTTACACGCTACCCATGAATGGATTGAGATGCTCCAGATAATTGCCAATTTTGATGGCAGTTATTCACCCGTTGCCAGCCACGAAATATTTCGGGTGGCGATATTGGTTGCATCGTTCTTGATGTTGCTGGTGTTTGGCATTATCTTGCTCACCCCGGAACATCAGTCCAAATGGCGAATTTATTTGCCGATATTGTTGATGCTCGCCATGTGGGCAGGCGGCACATGGCTGGTTGCCGCCAGACTGCACATGTCGCTCCCGGAAAGCCTGCCCCTGGCCGACGTGCTGTCCCGCTATGGGCTGGGCATTCCCGGCGCGTTGCTGGGTACGTGGGCACTGATGATGCAGCAACGCACCTTCAGAGAGCATCGTATGCCGCGCTTTGGCCGCGACCTGGTTTGGAGCGCAACAGCCCTGTTTCTGTATGGGGCGATTGGGCAGATATTTGTGCATCGCACCGTACTGTTTCCGTCCATCTACCTTAACAGCGACGCATTTATTCAGTGGTTTGGTATTCCGGTGCAGCTTTTCCGGGCGATATTGGCCGGATTGCTGTCGTTTTTTTTAGTACGAGCCTTAAGCGCGTTCAATTTAGAAGACCAACGCATGCTGGAGGCGGCCAATCAGGCCAAACTGGCCGCTCAAGCCGAAGCGCTGGCGGCCGAGCGTGACAAGATACAAACCACCGAGCAGCTTAATCAGGAATTGCGGCTGATAACCCGCGAATTAATGCTGCTCCTGAATCTCTCAAATTTACTGGTAACTCCGCTAACTTTAACCGACCGATTGCACAATGTTTTGCAGGAAATTGTCAACAGTCTCAATTTTCCGGAAGCGGCTATGATACTTTTAAGCCACAACCAAACTCCCGTCAGCGAAGTCGTGGCTGCCATTAATTTTCCTGAAGGGGACAACGACTCTCCAAAACAAGCTTACCGCTACGCGATGGCCCGCGATTTGGGCGAGCAGTGTTTGGCCAAAAAAATGGCAATGTGCATTCACACCGATGGCGTCGTCATCGAATTTCTCCTGGAAGAGGCCCTGGCTACGCAGCGATGCCGGGAACATCTCAGCCCGACACATATGCTTGGGTTGCCGCTGGTAGCTCATCATCGCGTTTTTGGTAGTTTGGTGCTATCCATCGTGCCGCCAAGGTCAAACGTCGAAAATCCGGAAGCTATAACCCCCGATGAATTGCGGCTGATAGTGGGCATGACCCAACAGCTTGGCCTGTCCATTGATAACGCCCAACTGTATCAAGACGCTCAAAACCGCAAGCAATTGCTGGAAGAACTATTGCATCAAGTTGTCAATGCACAAGAGGCGGAACGGCAGCGCATTGCCCGCGAACTCCATGATGCAACCGGACAATCGCTCACAGCCATTGCCCTGGGGTTGCGCGGTGTAGAAAATTTATTGCAAGCTCGGCCCACCGAAGCAATACAACACATTCAAGAGTTAAAATTGTACAGCACCAATGCGTTGGGCGAATTAAAACAACTTATCTCTGATTTGCGCCCACCGCAACTTGACGATTTGGGATTAATATCCGCCCTGCAATGGTACATCGACACCTACCAAAAATATTATGATTTGACGGTAACGCTCCTGGCATCCAATCAATCTCTCCGTCTGCCTTCTAAATACGAAACCGTCCTCTTTCGCATTACCCAGGAAGCGCTGACCAACGTAGCGAAACATGCCCAGGCGAAACACGTTTCTGTTTCTTTCGAGCAAGAACCTGACCAACTCGTTATGACCATCGAAGATGATGGCCGTGGTTTTGACCTTAACGTTGCGTTGAATGATGAACAAGGTCGTGTCGGGTGGGGTCTATTGGGCATTGCTGAACGGGTAGCCTTGTTAAACGGCCGGCACCAAATTATTACGGCTCCTCAACAGGGAACCCGCATCGTCGTTAATATTCCTTTAGCACAGGAGGATTAGCTATGTCAAAAATTCGATTATTGCTGGTAGATGACCATGAAATTGTTCGCGCCGGATTGCGCATGCTTTTCCTGGCAGAAGACGACATGGATATTGTGGGCGAAGCCGGCAGCGGCGCAGAAGCCATCGAAGCGGTAAAAAAGCTCAAACCCGATGTGGTTCTGATGGATGTGGCTATGCCCAACATCGGCGGCATTGAGGCCACCCGACACATCAAACAAACCCATCCCGATGTGGCTATTTTGGCCGTCACCATGTACGAAGACGAGCAGTACTTTTTTGAAATGCTCAATGCCGGCGCATCCGGCTACGTGCCCAAACGAGCCGCCCCCGATGATTTGGTGTCGGCCATTCGGGTGGTGTACCGGGGCGATGTCTTCCTGTACCCGTCGCTGGCAAAATTGCTGGTGCGGGATTTCCTCAACGAAACCAAAGCCGACACGTCGCCATCGGCGGACGATTTGACGCCCAGGGAGAAAGAGGTGCTCATCCTGATTGCCGAAGGGTACACCAATCGGGAAATCGCCGAAGATTTGGTCATCAGCATCAAAACCGTGGACCGGCATCGGGAAAACATTATGCGCAAACTGGCGATACACAACCGGGTGCAGTTGGTCAGATACGCCATCGAAAAAGGGTACATCTCGGTAGAATAGCCCCGTGGGGTGCTTCCCCCATCCTCAAAATGGGGTGGCTCACGGATAGATTTCCCCCGCAGAGCATGATAGAGTAGAGACAAACATAGAACTCTACGGGGGAACTGATTGGACACCTTTCAGGAAATTTTTGGCGTTGTTGTTTTGTTTCTGTTGCGACTGGTTGTGCCGGTGCTGATCATGTGGCTGGCAGGCAGTTGGCTAAAACGCCTTGACGCCAAATGGGAGGCCGAAGCCCGCACCCGCCGCCAGATTCAACCCCATCAAGCGCCCATCCAACCCCAGTCACAACCTCAAACCAATCCCCCCCCATTACCCCAACCATGTTGGGAAATTCGACAGTGTGCCGACACGGTCAAAGTCGCCTGCCCGGCCTATCAAAACCCGTCGCTGGTGTGCTGGAGGGTCTTCCGAGACGCGGCGGGGCACGTGCCGGAGAAGTGCCTGTCGTGCGCCGTCTTTGCCGGCAGGCAGTCTGTCGATTATTTGAATTGACGAGGAACGATGGGAACGATGCCACAACTTCCGAAGCCAAGACAAGGGGTCAATTACAATCAATATGCCGCCTGGATTGCGCTGGCAATTTCGTTTCTTCTTGTAGCCGGCAGTATCGCGCTGACGCTGATACTTTCAGGAGGCATTTTCTGACGGCCATTCCACAGGCTACAACCCAAAAAGCCAATCACCCTTACGATGACTGGCTTTTTTACGTAACCTGAATTCGGAGTAAGTGAGACAATGCTCAACTGAGGAAAAATAGTCCACA
>CAYWSS010000656.1:0-1957 GCA_964460505.1 uncultured Caldilineaceae bacterium
TGGTAATTGGGGGTATCTTCGCCAACCCGCAATCGCCACAACTCAAGCGTTGGGCGGCTAAATCGAGATTCGGAAAAGTTGCGATTTGGAATGAATAGATCCCGCTCGTCCGTGTAAGTTCTTATAAAAAAGATTAGTTAGCTTTCCTCAAGGTAAATTGCAATAATAAGAATTTAGAAGGAGAAACTAAAATGAATAGCAGTAACATCCAAAAACCTAAATATCCCGCCAATGTACCGGAATTCTTACTCACACCGGACAAGGTGGAATCTGAATACCTCGGGGACCTCGAATTCTTCGATGGTATGCCCAGCGACGTGACAGTCAAGAAAGTCTACGATTTTCTTGATCTGTCGCGTGGCGTACACGCCTTTCTGAACGGTATGCCGGCAGCCTCCTTGTATGCCATGCTGGAGGGTCTCAAAGACATCGGTCTGGAACCGGGTGATGTGGGGATCACTGAGAATTTGCTGGATGCTCGTTCTCTGTTATTAACGCCCAATACTACGACACCCTATATCCTGGGAGAACTCGATTTGAAGGATGGGCCTGTCGTAATGGATATTCGAGTGCCGGTTCTGGGGGCGGTTGACGATGCCTTCTTCCATTATGTGACCGATATTGGTATTACCGGGCCAGACCAGGGTAGGGGCGGCAAATATTTGTTTATTGGGCCAGATTATGAGGGTGATATCCCCGAAGGGTATTTTGTTGTCAAATCGGCTACCTACCGCCACTGGTTTTTCTTGCGCCTGATTGTGCAAGACGGCGATTTGCAGACAGCCATCAGCACGTTTAAAAAAGGCTTTCACTGCTATCCCTTGGCGCAGGCCCAGAATCCGCCGCCGCAAAAATACGTGGACTTTTCTGGCAAACAGTTCAACACCATCCATGCCAACAATGCGCATTTCTATGACGAGCTAAACGCGGTGGTTCAATATGAACCGGCGGACGCGTTCAACCCGGAACTGATGGGGCTTTTCGCCTCGATTGGCATCAAGAAAGGCAAACCCTTCGCGCCGGATGCTCGCATGCAGAAAATCTTGGCAGAAGCTGCTGCTATCGCTAACGCCTCGGCCCGAGCCATTACTTTCAGGCCGCGCGACAAGGCGGCGTATTTCTACCCGGATCGCCAATGGTATACATCCTTTGTTGGCGGCAGTCATGAATTCATGGACAATGGGGAGCAGATACTCAATGCCCGTATCATGTTCCACTATGCGGCTACCGGGATCACCCCCGCTATGGCCAGATCGCAGGTAGGCATGGGGTCGGCATATGCGGCCGCGGCCCAGGATTCACAGGCGCGATACCTGGATGGCAGTAAGATGTACCGCGTCACCTTGCCAGCGCCGATCCCCGCCAAAAACTTCTGGTCTTTCATGGTTTATTCAACGCAGCACCGCTCCATACTGGAAACCGACCAGAAGTCAGGTGGACTCGATAGCAACAGCCCGAATGTAAAACCCAACGAAAATGGTTCTTACACAGTTTGGTTCGGACCACAGCCACCAGAAGGTAAAGAAGGGAATTGGGTTCAAACCATGCCTGGAAAAGCTTACTTTGTCATTCTGCGGCTCTACGGCCCGTTGCAAGCCTGGTTCGATAAGAGCTGGAAACCCGGCGATTTCGAATTGGCGGAGTAGGCATAGAATAACAAAGAAACAGAAACCATAGCATTTTTCGAGGGGTAGTGCCCAGTTGCTTGGTCAAGTAAAACGGTTTTAATGTTTCATATGGGGCTTTCACATTGGCTTTGCTATAGCCGCTCCATATCAGCGTGCCGCCCAACAAGGCAGTGGTGGCGAATTGCTAAAGCTGCGTTTTTTGTAGTTGGTTGGGGCTGCAACGTACCTAATCATCGGTGGTGGTTGTGCTAACCCGCAATCGCCACACTTTGAACGTTGGGTGGAGTGAATCCGAAAGTAAAAGGTTTAGCGTACAGTTTGGCGGTGTT
>CAYWSS010000656.1:2057-3576 GCA_964460505.1 uncultured Caldilineaceae bacterium
GAGCGGGTGTTTGATTGGGGCTGGCTGGGCTGGCCAAGCGGGTGTAAAATCGGAGTCAAATTGCGGGTGGGGTGGTGTCTTGTGAGCCACCTCACCGCTCGGCACAGATTCGGTGTGCGGCGCGTAATTTGCGGGCGTTGGGTGGAGTGAATCCGAAAGTAAAAGGTTTAGCGTACAGTTTGGCGGTGTTATCTTTCCCATCGAACCTGGGCGTTGCCGGTGTAAGTCGGTACCGGTAAGCGAAGACTCCGCGCCCGCAGTGTCCCCTTTTTGTGAGGGCATCCCCCCGACGCCTGCACCGTAACCCCGATGTTGGCGTCGCGTTGGGCGGTTATCGGCGCCGGGCTAATAGCCTCATCAACAAGCGGGCTAACACCCTCCACCGAAAACCGCTGAATTGGTGTCAATTGGCGGGGTGTTCGGGGCGCGGCACTGCGCGGGTTTCGGTGGCGGCAGTGCCGGTTGGGCAAGTGCGGGCGGGGGGCATCGCCGCACAGAGCCGCCGTAGCGGCAAACTCATAAAGCAAACAAGTTGGTCGGGGCCAGGTCCAGCCCAACAATGCAAATGCACGCGACCGCCCAAGCTGCGTTTAATTGAGCGGGTGTTTGATTGGGGCTGGCTGGGCTGGCCAAGCGGGTGTAAAATCGGAGCAACAATGCGGGTGGGGTGGTGTCTTGTGGACCACCTCACCGGCCGGCACAGATTCGGCGGGCGGCGCGTAATTTGCGGGCGTTGGGCGGCTGAATATTTTTCAGAGTCCACGTATTTTCTAGGTTGTTTCAAAGAGACATAATCTTATGGATATGACAACGGTACTGGTTAGTGCTATTGTAGGATTTGTGACCAGCATAATAACTGCGTACGTAACAAGCCGACTTAGTATCCGTCAGGAAAGAATTAAATGGCAACGAGAATTTGCCATCAAACTTGCTGAAGCAAAATCTCAAGATGCTAATCTGGCAAAGAGTTTAGCTTCAGAATTTTCCGTAGGATTTTTGGTCGTGGAAGTAGATGGGATTAGACAGAAAGTACCTATTCCTTTTAGTGGGGATGTTAGGGTTGGTCGTCATCGTCTAAATGATTTGGTACTCAATGACCCGGCTATTTCCCGAGAACATGCACTTTTTAGAGCAAAAGATTCCTCAGTTTATCTTTTTGACCGAGGGACGATGACAGGTGTTTATGTAAACAGCAAGCGAGTCGAAGACTCTGTCAAACTTAAATCTGGTGACATTATTGAAATCGGTAATACAACTCTCAAATTTCATAGTCTAGAACCATAAAAGTATAAAAAGGTGCTGGGGCAAATCAAGGAGAGTATAATTGCTTAGACTGCCAGTTGTTTCGTTAAGTGCTGAACACCTAACTATCGGCTACCTGTCGTCCATCAATACATCGTGTCGTTTCAGTAAATTCGAGTGAACACTAAATATGGATTTTTGACTCAAAATTCCTTGAAAATCGCTATATATAGTAGTATCACCTCGTATAAAATAAATTCAAAATAGTCAGTTACAA
>CAYWSS010000657.1:0-3575 GCA_964460505.1 uncultured Caldilineaceae bacterium
TGGCGGCCGCGATGAAAGGTTGTGCCGAAGGGCAGAAACCCCGCCCGCCGTTTCTGCCACTCGCGGTTGAGCCGCACCCCGTTCAGGGCGCAGCGTAACAGGCTGAGTCACGAGGGCGCCAAAAACTGAAAGATCGATGAGTGGCTGGTACGCGTTGCCATAGCCGCAAAACCCGGAGGCAATCATTACCGGCGATGATACAGGCAGACCTGATTTGTGGTGCGGTGCCAGTTCGATCAAAGTGAGTCCTCAAATTCAAAATAGGCCAGATCAAAAACCGGTCCATCAACGCACAAAAACTTCAAGCCCTGTGTGGTTTTGAGAGTGCAGCCAAAACATGCGCCAACACCGCAGGCCACAGTGAGGTTGGTTGCTAAACCGAACAGAAAACCGGCTTGAAGCGTGAAGCGAATTGTTTGAGCCAAATCTTTCAGAGTGCGGTAGAGACCTGTTGACCCCACCGCGCAGACCATATCCGCCCACCCGATTAGCGGCGGCAGTAAATCGGTGACCGGGCCACGATGCCCGGCAGAACCGTCGAGGGTGGCCGTGTGGAATTCAACCGCCGGGGGCAGGTGCGGTACAGGATATATCGCTGCCGCACGATGCCCGCTCAACGCCAGGGTAACGGAAATTTCCGTTGCCACCGCCCGATCCATCTGTGCCAATAGCGGGCTGATTAGTTGCGTATCGCCGATCAGAAGCAGGTGGCGCACATCCTTTGGCAGCTCAAAGCCGGCGCCCAACGGCCCGATGTAATCCAATTGATCTCCGCCCTGTCGCGCTGTTAGAAAAGAAAACCCGGGATCCGGGTCGGGCCGCAACAGGGCGGTGAACCATTCACCGTCAATTGGCCGGAGGTAGAGGGGGCGCCGTAAATAACAGCCGGAATCAGCATCACCGCAACGGACCATCAGAAATTGTCCGGGTGTGATTCCCGATGACAGGTCGGGGGCAGAAATGGTCATTTGCCACCAGGCCGGGGCAATAGATTCTTTTTGAACAACAGTAGCAATCGATTGGATCATTTGAACTTAGAATCGCGGATCAATTTGCTTCGCGTAGCAAGATAATTACAACCCGGCTATGATTCCCGACAAGCTGGATAATGCGGGCGCTTCAGCATCGGGTTGGATGTGTCGATTATCGTTGTTGGATGGGTTTTCATCCATGGTTACCAGGATACTGCGCATTCCGGCATTTTGCGCTCCCAGAATATCTGCAATCAGGGTGTCGCCAACCATCACAATTTCGGTGGCAGGGAGGTTCCATCGTTCGGCAATCAGGTTAAACGCTTCCTGTTTGGGTTTGCGCCAGCCACATCCGGCCGAACTGAACGTTGGCGAGAGCCAGGGGCGCAGACCGTTTTTATTGACCAGCCGTTGCACCAGGGCATCATCCGTGGCGTTGGAGTAAAAGCCCAGGCGATACTGCTGCGCTTTGAGTTGTTTGAGAGTGTCTGCGGCATCGGGACAGGCTTCCCACACAGTTTCCGCCGGCCCAAAGAATATTTTTATTGCCGCTTCGATGTGAAGCGACGCCGTGGGTGGGGCATCGATTTTTTCCAGCGCGTTTTTTAGACATTCTGTGGCCAATACTTCGGCCATTGTAGCTTTGGCTCGTTCGTATCCCGCTTCTCTCTCCGCCAGAAAGACTTCAATCAGAGCATCCGCATCCAGCTTGATGTGTTTCTTTTTTAGGTACCAGGCGGCCATTTCCGTGGCTCCCCGGTGGCTGATTTCCTGACTGTTGGCCGGGAACCGAAACAGGGTATTTCCCCCATCAAAGATGATTCCTTTAATCAATATCCTCTCTCCTTTTTTACTTGATTTAGCAGCGTCTTTCCGTCCAAATAGCGGCGCAAATTTTCGGCAAAAACATCGCTGGCGCGATCATCATAGTTGGGTGTAAATCCTGATACGTGGGGCGAAACAATGACATTGTCCAGTTTCCAGAGCGGGCTGTCTGCCGGCAGGGGTTCCGTTTCAAATACATCAAGACCGGCCCCCGCGATTTTTCCTTGCTGCAGGGTGTTTATCAGCGCGGTTTCGTCAACCACCTCCCCCCGGGACAGGTTGATAAATACAGCGGAGGATTTCATACTTTCCAGGGCTGCTGCATCGATCAGGTGGCGGGTTTCGAGGGTTAGCGGAGTCAAAACTACCACGTAATCGCATTGGGGTAACATGGCCGGCAGGTTGTTTGTGGGGTAAATGGTGTCCGGAATTGTTGCTTGCGGGTCTCCCACGCCGGGAATGTTGTACCCGGTCGCCGGGCGTCGCAGCCCCGACCGGTTTGTGGCCAGAACCCGCATACCTAATGCGTTGGCCTGCCGCGCCAATTCCCGGCCAATGGCGCCGTACCCAACAATTCCCAGGGCGCTCTCCCTGAGTTCCGGCCTGGAAAATTTATCCCAACGTTCGGTCGCCCAACTGGCTTGATGTTGAAGGTTGAGCATCGTTGGAATTTGCCAGCGAAATGCCAGCATCATTGCCAGGGCGTGCTCTGCCATTGGGATAGCATGGATACCGTTCATGCTGGAAATTATGACCGGTGATTGCCACACCGGTTTATCAAGTAGATTATTAACTCCGGCACTGTACGTTTGAATCCATTTGAGATGAGGCAATCGATGCGCCTCATCAATGGTTTTTCCCCATCCGTACAAAACCTCAATGTTATTTCTAAGGGACGGAGGGAGTTTATCTACCGACGCGGCGGTTGCCTGATAAACATCCAGCCGGGGGGAAACTTGACGGAGCTTGTCCAGTTGTTCTTCCGTGAATTTAATTAAACTGAGTACAGTGATTTTTTTCAATGGGTAACCTCCTTTGCAAACAAGTGGCCAGGGGCCGCTGATTGTCATTGAGTTCCCATTGACAATCAGCCAGGTTGAATTTGTCGGGGGCCGGTTGGCGACCTCGAATGGCGGTTTGGTGTAATTCAACCCCGTGTTCGGCCATCACCTCATCCACCTCGGGGCTGCCGTAGCCGCCATCGGTGTTCATCTGGGTCAAGTCCGTTCGTTTTTTGAGTTCCGGCACAGCCTCGGCTAACATTTTGGCGTCATCCGTGGTGTTGGGTTCGGTTTGCATTTTCAGGATGAGTTGGAAATCGTTGTCGGGATGACAGGTTTCAGCGGCATTAGCCACATACCCGATGTAATCTTCTTTCCCTTTCTGGCGGTAACTGGCGGTCAAGTTATCGGGTGATTGTAAACTGCCGGCGCTCAATTCCTTGCCGGCTTTGGGCTGCGCCTTTGCTTCTTCCAGTCTGAAATGTTCACCGAAAACCCGCGCCGGCATTTGATAGACTGCTGTTTGAGCGTAATCTTCAGCCAGCTCTGTGACCAGGCGGTGCATCAATTGGCCGATGGCTTCCAGGTGAGGTTGATGAGAACCGCGCCCTTTGACCCGGTACATATACTGTCCGGAACTTCCTTTCAGGTAGGGCCCAAACTCTTCAGCCCACGCTTCCTGCTCTGCGGGGCTCATCTCTCGATGCACTCGTTGCAAGACCTCGACCAGCAACTGCAAGCGGCCCATCTCTCGAATGTTGCTGCCTATTTGGGTTGA
>CAYWSS010000658.1:0-3574 GCA_964460505.1 uncultured Caldilineaceae bacterium
TATGTCTCAACCAGTGGTTAATATCTGTCAATGTCCAATCTGCCAATCATCTAACGAACATCCCGACAAAATTCTGCACCGCCAGATGAACCTGTTTTTGAGTCGGCTTAATGAGCAGCAACGGCGCTGGTATGTGGCCCTGGAGTCTAAAAAGATGGGGCGTGGCGGCGACAGGTTTATGTCGCTGGTCACCGGCATGCATGTGGCTACCATTCGGCGGGGGCGACGCGAACTTGATGCGTCTCTGGAAGGCCGTCCGTCAGACCGCATTCGGGTAATGAAAAAGCCGTCGCATGCAAACGGCAGGTCTGCCCATTGACGATTGACGACTTACGATTGGTGTTTGTGCAGGATTTTAACCGTAAATCCAAAATCGTAAATCCACAGGACTATAGTTGTCAATCGAATTACTGCGTCGCTTCACCAATTCCCAACATTTTTTGCAACCACTGCCCGGTATAACTGGCTTTGTTTTCAGCCACTTGCTCAGGGGTGCCGGCGGCGACAATTTGACCTCCCCCGTGGCCGCCGTCCGGCCCGATATCAATCACCCAATCGGCGCATTTAATCACGTCAAGATTGTGCTCGATAACCACGACCGTGTTTCCCCCGTCCACAAGCCTGTTTAATACGGCCAGCAAGCGTTCCACATCGGCAAAGTGAAGGCCGGTGGTGGGTTCATCCAAAATGTAGAGCGTTTTGCCGGTAGAGCGGCGGCTCAACTCTTTGGAAAGTTTGATGCGTTGGGCTTCGCCGCCGGAAAGGGTGGTAGCCGGCTGGCCCAGCGTCACGTACCCCAGTCCGACCGCGTACAGCGTTTCCAGTTTATTTCGAATAGAGGGGATGTTGGAGAAGAAATCCAGCCCCTCGGCTACGGTCATATTTAGAACATCGGCAATATTTTTGCCTTTGTATTTAATTTGCAGCGTTTCCCGGTTGTACCGCTTGCCATGGCAAACTTCGCAGGGAACATAAATATCAGACAGAAATTGCATTTCAATTTTAATGATACCGTCCCCCTGACAGGCTTCGCAGCGACCGCCCTTGACGTTAAAACTGAAACGCCCGGCTTTGTAGCCGCGCAGTTTGCTATCCGGGATGGTGGCAAACAAATCGCGCAGCGGAGAAAAGAGGCCGGTGTATGTGGCCGGATTGCTGCGCGGGGTGCGTCCAATGGGGCTTTGGTCAATGTCGATGACTTTATCAATAAATTCTGCGCCTTCTATCCGCTCGTGCTTGCCGGGTCTGGCCACGGCGCGATAGAGCTGTTGGTCCAGCTTTTTGTGCAGAATATCGATGACCAGACTGCTTTTGCCACTGCCACTGACGCCGGTGGTGCAGATAAATTTCCCCAATGGGAAACGGACATCTATATTTTTCAGGTTGTTTTCCCTGGCCCCGCGCACCACAATTTCTTTGCCGTTGCCGCCCCGCCGCATGGGGGGGATGGCAATCCGTTTTTCGCCGCGCAGAAACCGGGCCGTCAGCGATGTACTTTCGGCCAGGAAACTGTCCCGCTCGGCAGACCAGACCACCTCGCCGCCGTGTTTGCCCGCGCCCGGCCCCATATCGATAATCCAATCGGCCCGGCGCATGGTGTCCTCGTCGTGCTCTACCACCAGGACCGTGTTGCCCAGGTTGCGCAAGCCCTCCAGCGTCTCAATTAGGCGCTGGTTGTCCCGTTGGTGCAGGCCGATGCTGGGTTCGTCTAAAATGTACAGACAGCCCATAAGTTGCGAGCCAATTTGTGTGGCCAGCCGGATGCGCTGCGATTCGCCGCCGGAGAGCGTGTTTGCCGCCCGGCTGAGCGTCAGGTAATTAAGACCCACATCGCTCATAAATTTCAGCCGGCTCGAAATTTCTTTAAGAACGGGGGTAGCAATCATTTGCTGTCGCTCGGTCAGGGATAATTTTTTGCTGTTTCCGTTGCCGGTCTGCCGGCTCAGTGACTCAAACCAGGCCAGTACATCATTAATTGCCATATCGCTGATGTGATTAATACCACGCCCGGCAATGGTTACCGCCAGGGCCTCCGGCCTGAGGCGATGGCCGTTACAGGCCGGGCAGGTACGGATTGACATGTACTTTTCAATATTATCGTACTGGTCCGAGGTCTTGTTGTCTTTGTAGCGTCGCTGTAAATTGGGAATAACACCCTCAAACGCAGTTTGATAACTTTTGCGTTCGCCGTTGGCGTTCTGGTAACTCAGCGTGATTTTGTTGCCCGGTTTACCGCCGTAAAGAATGATATCTTTGAATTTTGGCGAAAATTCGGACAGGGCTTTATGCATGGGCAGCTTAAAATGGCTGGCCATTGCCGCGATAAGTTGCGCATAATAACCATTTTTGTGGGCCTGACTATGTTTGGCCCAGGGCCGGATTGCCCCGTTTGCCAGGGTTTTATCCGGGTTGAATATCAGGTCGGGGTCAATTTCCGCCCGCTTGCCCAAGCCATCGCAGGCCGGGCAGGCGCCGTGCGGGCTGTTAAAGCTGAAGGTGCGCGGCTCAATCTCCGGCAGGTTGGTGCCGCAGTGCAAACAGGCAAACTGCTCACTGAACAGCTTGTCCCAGGGTTTAGACGGGTTTGTTACGTCGTGAACAACCATTGTGCCGCTGCCCAGTTTCAGGGCCGTTTCTACTGAATCTGCCAGCCGGGCGGTGTCCTCATTTTCATCCGCACCGTTCGAGTGGCGAATAACCAACCGGTCCACAACGGCCTCAATGGTGTGCAGCTTAAACGGCTCCAGTTCGATGTTGTCATCCAAATCATAGATTTTGCTGTCAACGCGCACGCGCACAAAACCGGCCTTGCGAATATCCTCAAACACGGCTTTGTGTTCGCCTTTGCGATCTCTGACCAGAGGGGCCAGAATCATCACCCGGCAACCGTCCGGCTTGTTAGAGATAGCATCCACAATTTGCTGGCTGGTCTGCACGTTTACTTCCCGCCCGCAATTGTGGCAGTGGGGCGTACCAATCCGGGCAAAAAGCAGCCGCAGATAATCGTAGATTTCGGTGACCGTACCCACGGTTGAGCGCGGGTTGTGGCTGGCTCCCTTTTGGTCAATAGAGATGGCCGGACTTAGCCCTTCAATTTGGTCTACATCCGGCTTGTCCATTTGCCCCAAAAATTGGCGGGCATACGCCGACAAACTTTCTACGTACCGGCGTTGGCCTTCGGCATAGATGGTGTCAAAGGCCAAACTGCTTTTGCCGCTGCCGGACAAACCGGTAACCACCACCAGCCGGTCTCGAGGAATCTCTACATCAATATTTTTCAAATTGTGCTCGCGGGCACCGCGAATAATCAACTCTTTTTGCATTACCTGGCTACCAACAAATTTACGAATTTGCAAATATGCGATTCAGCGAGTCTATTGGTATCATACATTTCTTCGTAAATTCGCATATTTTGCGGCTGGGCCGCACTATAAATTAAGATATTAAACCGATACTTTACCATCAAGGTCCGGATTATGCAATGCTGTTAATCGCTTTTCTCGTTCCAATGCTCCAGAGCAGGGCTGTTCAGTTCTAAAGAACTCCGACATAATTGAGGACATTATCAAGGTTC
>CAYWSS010000659.1:0-3569 GCA_964460505.1 uncultured Caldilineaceae bacterium
TGTATAAAATGTTCGTACCTTCTCAATAATCCGGGGTTAAACACCCTTCGACAAGCTCAGGATGCGCATCCTGAGTTTGTCGAAGGATACCTCCCCCTACTTTTTTTCACTACCGGACACTTTTTCAGGAACGCTTTTTTATGTCGCTTGTGGCGGTTTTTGCCAGGCTTAAGTAAAGATATTCCATCAAATCAAGTCGTTCAAGACGCAATTTTATCATTGCCCTTTCTAAATCCGTTCATTCCACAAATCCTGCTCTTTCTTGGGCCGGGTTCAGAGCAGGATTGCCGGAATGAACGGATTAACGGCCTTTTTTTTCGTAAAAACAGAAACTTTAGAAAAAGTGTCCGGTAGTGAATACTTTTTGAAAAGATATGTAATGCGCAATATGTTGCCGGCTCCAATTGGGTAAGTTATTTACGCACTATTCCTAAACATTCCAGAGCAGGCATGAAATGGACATTGTTATTTTTGGATGAAGCCGCCTTTGCCGTTTTGGATGAAGCCGAAAATGCCGCCGGCTTGATTCTGTTAGCAGAGTTGGCCGAAGTGGATGTTGGCATTGTTACCGGACGCAACAGTTTTTTTATTTTGACCGAAGCGCAAAAAGATGAGTTTCAGGCAACATCTTTTACCGTTCCCATTATCGGACGCACTTCTGCGTTAAAAACAACCTGTTTTAACAAAACAGATTTTTTGCGAATATAAAAAACAATACCCATCCTTTTTACTTGATTTAAACGGTATAGAGACTGTTGAAAAAATATATTGTAATCTATACACCATCTCGAAATATTGCTCAAATAGCCAAATTTCGAGGTCAAATGTAGCTTTTGTGGCGGTATTTTGCGGGTATTCAACTTAGTGTTGAAGCTACACTATATTTTTTCAAGACACTCTATAGAAAAAGTAGAGGATTTATTTCCGATAATGTCTATTATGGCAATACCGCAAAAGTCATCGGGTAAATTAAAGTGACCGGCACTTTTAGGGCCACTGAAAGTAGACCTGTATCTGTATTTTAAGTGCCGGTTACTTGTACCCTGCCGAGTTTTGCGGAACTGCCTATTATGATAACGTTGCCTCAACCTCAACTTCAACTTCGCCGTTTGAGGGTTCAGGAACGATGTTGCCTCTGATTAATTTACCAGCTACCAACAGCGATACGCTGTTTCCGGGGCCGGCCCGCTTGACCTTGATTTTATAGGTAACGCCTCTGAAAACACGGTTTACCGAGAATCCATCCCAATCCTGGGGAATGACCGGGGCAATTTGCAGGCCGCTGTAGGTGGGGCGTATCCCCAAAATCCATTGGGTGACGGCCAGATAATTCCAGGCGGCGGTGCCGGTTAGCCACGAATTTTTAGCCTCGCCAAAGGTGGCCGCGTCACGTCCGGCAATGGTTTGCGCGTAGACATATGGCTCTGAGCGGTGAATATCGCTGATATCTTCTCTGGCCGAGGGGTTGATGTCCAGATAATAACCCAGGGCTTGCGCGGCGTTGCCCATCATTGCTTCGGAAACCATGATCCAGGGGTTGGTGTGGCAGAAGACACTGGCATTTTCTTTGTAGCCGGGCGGGTAGGTGGAGATTTCACCCAAATTTAGATAGTAGCGGGTGTAGGCCGGCTGAAGCAGCACAATGCCGTGCGGCGTGGCCAGATGCTCTCGCACGGCGGTGAGTGCCTGTTTAGCGTGGCCATTATTGGCGCCAATGCCGGCCATAACGCACATGCCCTGCGGCTCGATGAAGATTTTTCCTTCTTCACAGGCGTTGGACCCAACCGGGGCACCGAAATCATCGTAGGCACGCAGGAACCAATTGCCGTCCCAACCGTGTTTTATGGTGGTGGCTGCCATGTTTTCGGCGGCTTGCCGGTACATTTGCCCTTCGTCAGACAAGCCGCGCGCGTTCGACAGGTCGGCCATTTCTTTTGCGGCCAGTACAAACAACCCGGCAATAAACACCGACTCGGCAACTTTGCCCTGTTTGTTGGTGGTGGTTTGGAATGATTCGCCCGGCTCTTTAGAGAAGGTGTTCAAATTCAGGCAGTCGTTCCAGTCGGCCCGTCCAATCAACGGCAGGCGATGCGGTCCCAGCCGGTCGAGTGTGTATTGCAGGCTGCGCTGCAAGTGATGGTACAGCGGTTTTTTGCTGCCGGGTTTATTACCGTACGGCACTTCTTCATCCAGAATGCTCATGTTGCCCGATTCTTTAATGTAGGCCACCGTTCCCAAAACCAGCCACAGCGGGTCGTCATTAAAATTTGTGCCAACATTTTCGTTACCGCGTTTGGTCAGGGGCTGATACTGGTGGTAAGCTCCACCGCTTTCCAGCTGGGTGGCGGCAATATCAAGGATGCGTTCTCTGGCCCGGTGGGGAATCATGTGCACAAAACCCAGCAAATCCTGAGCGCTGTCGCGAAAGCCCATGCCCCGGCCAATGCCAGACTCAAAGTACGAGGCCGAGCGTGACAGGTTGAAGGTAGTCATGCATTGGTAGGCGTTCCAGATATTAATCATCCGGTTGGCGTGGGGGTTGGGGGTTTCGGTCTGGAAGATGCCCAGCAGTTGATCCCAGTAGCTGCCCAGATTTGCAAAAGCAGCTTCTCCCGTTTGCGGCTGCAGGTAGTGTTCAATGAGCGGTTTAACCGTATTTTTATTGATGGTCGGCGAATCCGGCGGATCAAACTTGTGGTCTTTGGGATTTTCATGGTAGCCCAGCAAAAAGATCACCTGCCGGCTTTTACCCGGTTTCAGCTTAAGCCGAACGTGGTGAGAGCCAATGGGCGCCCAGCCGTGGGCTTTAGAATTGGTGGCGCTGCCTTGCTCCACGGCCAACGGGCAATTCCAGGTGCGGTAGGGGCCAAGAAAGGCATTACGCTGGGTATCAAAGCCGGCTATCTGCTCTGAGCAGGCAAAGAAGGCAAAGTGATTACGTCGCTCCCGGTATTCGGTTTTGTGGTAAATCACGTTGCCGTCGGTTTCTACTTCGCCAATGTTAAAATTGCGCTGAAAATTGGTGGCGTCGTCGTGGGCATCCCACAGGCAAAATTCAATGGCGGAGAACAACGATAACTCTGCCGCATGGGGCCGGTGATTGGTTATTGTGGCCTGCCAGATTTCCAGCGTTTCACCCAGCGGCACAAAATATCGAATTTTGGCTTCAATATCAGTGTGCGTGGAATTGATGGTGGTGTAGCCCAACCCGTGGCGGCAACTGTAATTTTCCAGGCCGGTCTGGGTGGGCTGCCAGGTGGGCGACCAATATTCACCCGATTCGTCATCGCGCAGGTAGAGATAGCGGCCACCGGAATCGGTGGGCACATTGTTGTAGCGGTAGCGGGTCAGGCGGCGCAAGCGGGCATCGCGGTAAAATGAATAACCGCCGCCCGTATTAGAAATGAGGCCAAAATAATCCTGGCTGCCCAGATAGTTAATCCAGGGCAGCGGGGTATCGGGCCGGGTAATTACATATTCGCGGGTGGTGTCATCAAAGTGTCCGTAACGCATTTTTGTTACTCCCTGTATTAAAAAATGGTAACTACTTAGGCACACACCTTTGTAGC
>CAYWSS010000660.1:0-3569 GCA_964460505.1 uncultured Caldilineaceae bacterium
ACCCTAATCCTCGTGGCGGCGTTGTTCATCTACTTTCGCCTGCTGGGACGGCTGGCGTGGTATTGCGAGACGAAGGCGGCGGGGAGCCTCGAGCCGGCCCGACAGGCAGACCGCGCACACCGTCCACCCGGGAGATTGCTCCGTGTATATCCAACTACGTTCACACCCTGGCCGCAGACCCAAGCGGCGCGATCTGGGCCGGCACGGCCCGGGGCCTCGCCCGTTTCAACGGTACCCACTGGGAGACAGTTGAGGTTCCGCCGGGGCTGGTCGACACGCCGGTCGATTTGCTGGTTGCCGACGGCCACCGGCAGGTGTGGGTGGGCACCAGCCGGGGCCTGTTTCGGTGGGACGGCCAACGCTGGACAACATTTGAGACAAACGCCGGCTGGCCGGAGGAATGCGGGGCGACCGTCCTGTTCGAGGATAGCCGGGGGGGAATGTGGGCCGGCACGGCCACCGATGCGCTGCGTTTTGACGGGCAGCAGTGGTCCTATCCGGTAACAAACCTGCATGTAACTGCCTTTGCCGAGGGGCCAACGGGTATAATCTGGGTCGGGGGCCGGCAGGGAGTGGTGCGCTACAATCCAGCCACAGGTGAACAGACTCGCTTTACCGCCGAAGAGGGCAGCCTGGCCGCGGATTGGGTGCGGGAACTATACGTCGATCGCTCCGGGAAGCTCTGGGTGTCCACCTTTGCCACCCGGCAGGTGACACGCCCCCGCAGTTGGGGTATCCGGGCGCTGCTGCTTTTCTTCGGCGCTCTCTTTGTCAGCGTTTATCTGGGTTATGTGCAGAAAAACAGCTTTCGGTCCGGCTCAACAAAGTTCCATAAATGGGGGAAGCGAGTATAATTAAAACTATACCCAATTATTCAATTCTTCAATAGTTTCAGCCAATGACGGACTGGACAGGCCACCAAATCGGTAAATACCAAATTAAAGAATTGCTGGGCCGGGGCGGAATGGGCGAGGTCTACAGAGCCTATCACCCTGCCCTGGAACGGGATGTAGCCATCAAGCTGATCCATACCCGCCGGGCCGACGACCCTGCCGTGGCCGATCGCTTCCGGCGCGAGGCCAAGGTAGTGGCAGCCCTGCGCCATCCCGGCATTGTGCAGGTTCACGACTTTGACGTCGAGGCCGGCGCCTTCTATATGGTGATGGAGTTTGTGCCGGGCGAGAGCTTGAAGCAGCGCCTGACGGACCTGCACCGGCAAGGGGAGCGATGATGGTCCAAATCTCGTTAAAGCAATTCCTGGTCAAACTCAATAAAAACCTGAATACTCTTCAAGAACGGGAAGCAAAGTATGCCGGCAATCCGCCACTTGAGTTACTCAACCAGATTGACGACCACAAAACAGCCATTGATCTGACCAAACAATCCATCCGGGGTGAACTGACCGAGGCTGAGTGGCGAGAAGCGTTAAAACCACTCCTGGTGGCTATTGAAGCCCGCTCCGGTAACAGTGAGATAGCCAGCAGCGTCACCATCGCTGATATAGCAGGCGGTATTCACGACTCAACCATTGTTGGGGGCGATGTTGAAGGTGACGTGATCAAAACCGGTGCCTACATTAAACACGCCACCATTATCACCGCAACCCCGGAAGCGGCACCTTCCGACGAAGCTCCCGCGCCTGGCAAGTCGCCCTTCAAAGGTTTGCAATACTTTGACCAAGATGACGCTGATCTCTTTTTTGGCCGCGAACTACGCAGCGCCACAAAACCCCTGGCTGACCATCTGGGTAAAACCAAGAGAGACCATTCGCAAAATTGTAGAAGCTGACCCCAAACAGCAGGTAATACTGATCGTGGTGCTGGCCGGGATTGGCCAATATCTGGATAAAGCCTCCTCCAATAACGTCGGGGACCGTTGGTCATTTTCTGCCATCATTCTGCTCAGTCTGATCATAGGCCCGCTGCGGGGCGTGGTGACTCTCTATGTTGGCGGGGTGATTTTCGGCTGGATTGGTCGGTTGCTCGGCGGGCAGGGTTCAACAGTTGAGGTGCGGGCCGCAATCGCCTGGTCTCAAACGCCGCTGATCTGGGTCTCACTCTTATGGATTCCCGAACTGTGGCTGTTTGGACCGGAGATGTTTACCGCCAATACCCCCATCATTGACAGCAACCCCTTACTCCTTTTTACGCTGTTCGGCTTTGGTGTGATCGAGATCATCGTGGGCCTGTGGGTATTCGTTGTATTTTTGAAGTGCCTGGGTGAGGTTCACCGCTTCTCGGCCTGGAAAGCTCTGGCAACAACTCTGTTACCGTTGGTGGTCATCTTTGTCCTTATAACCGTTCTGGCCGGAGCATCTCTTTCTTTGATGTAGGTGTATTTAAATAATCAACAAATCCCGTTGAAATACCGTTAATGGAGGCAACGAATTATGGACGGACAGGCAAAGGCAGAATTTTGGATTCAGTGGGCGTTTTTCAGCAGTGTTGGCTGGTTCTTTGGGTTTATGCTGGGCTCGTGGATTGGAGGCTACATTGGGGTTGGGGCAGCGCAGTGGTATACCTGGCGACGTGTGACCTACAACGCCAGTTGGTGGCTTGTGTTGACCGCTCTGGGTGGCATATTTGGTTGGCTTGTGAGTGATTTGGTGGTAGCCGTCCTAACCGCCGGGGCAGGGGTCGAGTTTATGCTCATTGCCAGTACCGTGCATGGGGGCCTGGTTGGGTTCGCGCTGGGGATAACGCAGTGGTTTTTCCTGCGACGGATGGTCGACCAGGCCGGTTTGTGGATAGGGGCCAGTATCGTGGCGTGGGCCATAGCTCCATTTTTGGATATGCGCGTTGTCTGGTATGGCTCCGTGGCGGCCGTGGTCACCGGTTTGGCCCTGGTCTGGCTACTGAAACGACCTCATCCGGAAGCGGAGGTTGTGGCTAATGATACCGAGATGTCGGCTGTATAAAACAGGGCGACAACGGGATATAACCTCCGGCCAGGTGAAAGCAGTGTTTTCCGGGCATACCGACGTAAGATTCAACATAACCTCCTCCCCCAACGGTAAAACCTGGGCTGACCTCAAGTTTTAACAAGATAGTGAATAATGGCACGAAAATTGATGACATTTGTCACTTACAATTATTGGCAAAATCTGAGAAGATTTAAGGATACAGTCAGCCGGTATTATTTACCGCTTTTCGGGCCGTATCATCTGGCCCGAATCCACGATTTCGACAAGTTCACCCACCGCAATCAATGCCACTTTTCGGCCTGTTGGAGCAATCAATCAGGCTAATAAAAAATCTTTCGCGTTTAACAATTCGAGTTGTGTGGTTAACCCCCAACCCTGAAATTTCCCCGGTCACGCTGTCACCGGTCGCCAGGATAGGTGTGGTCGACCTGTGTCCGGGAAACTCGGAACTATCTACGTCTAAGGGATCGTGATGCAATTAAATTCATTACTCAACTCTTTATCTTTCCTATTTATCCCCGCCAGGTTGATATACCTGGCAATACTGGCAGCCGTACTGTTGAACCTGCCCCTATCCCAAACACTCCGCGCTGATGAGCCAGGGTGGACCTGGCGGAGACCCGTGTCTATGGCGCACGCATGGTTC
>CAYWSS010000661.1:0-3569 GCA_964460505.1 uncultured Caldilineaceae bacterium
CCCCCTCTTTGACTCAAATGAAACACACCCAAATAATAAGTAGAAAGGATATTTGGGAGATGGCAGAAAAACCCCCTGAAGAACGCAAAGCAGAACAAGAGGCGGCAGCCAAAACTGAGGGAAAAGATGCTGAAGCAGCTAATCCTGATACCTCAGAGAAAAAGCAGCCTGCCGCAGTGGCCGGCCCGGCCAAGAAAAAACCAGGAGCAGCTAAATCAAGGCGCAAGCCACCGCCCGCCCCAACCGAGTCAAATCCTACGCGCCGTGAGGTTCTTAATTACGGTTGGTTCGGTTTTATAGGCTTGTTAGGGTTACAAACCGTTGCCGCCAGCCTCTGGTTTGCCTTCCCTAAATTTAAAGCCGGTCAGTTTGGCGGAGAATTTACCATTGGCAAGGCCTCTGATATGCTGCCCGAAGTTAATGCCGGTCCCAAACCCTTTGCGGACGGCAAATTCTGGCTGGTGAACATTGATACCGAAATCAACGGCGAACTCCAAAAGGGAGTGATGGCCATTTACAAGGTGTGTACTCATTTAGGCTGCCTTTACGATTGGGTGCCCATGACCGATCGTTTTGAGTGTCCATGCCACGGTTCAAAATTTGAACTTGATGGTGACTACATTGCCGGTCCGGCCCGGCGCAGCCTGGATCGGTTTGTCATAAAAGCCGTTTCTCCGGATGGGTCCGTTAAAGAAACCGATGCCGAAGGCAACCCCCTGGAAATTGAGGGGGATGAGACATTAATTGTTGATACAGGACAGAGAATTTTGGGCTCATCTGACATTGAGACCGCATAATTGATTTAAAAATATCACATGGAGGGACCCTGAATGGGATTATTTCAAGACCTTTCTGAAAAAGGTATCAACAAACAGAACCTTGTTGAAAAACTTAATGAACGAACACGGGCCATCTTGGCCGGTATCAGCCCTAAAGAAGCCCGGGCCTTATTAAGAGGCGACCCCCCCACCGAAAAGCCAAATCCCCGGTACCGGGCCCAGGTAAAATCATTTATTTTACATATCAGGCCTAAATTTTACATGGAAGGCTCAACCTGGCTAACTCATACGCTTCGTTTGGGCCTTCTGGCAACCTTCTTTTTTACCGTAGAGGTTGTTACCGGCTCAATTCTAATGGTGTTTTACACACCTTCGCCGGATGTTGCGTACGCGGATATGCTCAATATTTTAAGCAACGTAAACCTGGGTAAATTTATGCGGGATATGCACCGCCTGGGGGCCGAATTGATGGTCATTGTGGTGGTACTCCACATGGCCCGGGTCTATTTTACGGGCGCTTATAAAAAACCACGGCAATTCACCTGGCTTACGGGCGTAGTTTTGCTGCTGCTAACCCTTTTTCTGAGCTTTAGCGGATACCTGTTACCTTGGGACCAATTGGCCTACTGGGCGGTAACTATTGGCACCAGTATGGCTGAAGCCGCCCCTTTCTTTGGGTATCAGGTAAACCTGTTGCTTCGGGGGTCTCAGGATATTGGGGCCGGGGGGTTATTAAGGTTCTATTTATTACACGTAATCTTGTTGCCTCTGGTCGCTATCCTGTTTATAAGCATTCACTATTATAAGGTGGCTCGAGAACACAGCATCTCACTGCCTGCCCCAATTGAAGAGGGGGAAGCCCCGGAAAGCATCATAAAGCCGGCAAAGCGTAAACTTGATATGCTGCCAGACCTGTTTACCGCCGAGCTTATGTGGTATGGCATTGCCCTGACCGCGATGATAGCGGCTGTGGCGGTTTACTTCTCCGCCCCGTTAGAGCATCATGCCGACCCCTTGAAAACGCCGCTGCACACCACCGCTCCGTGGTACTTCTTGTGGCTTCAGGGGATGTTAAAACTGGGTGACAAAACCCTGTGGGGTGTCATTGTTCCCAGCATAATTTTCCTGATACTGTTTGCCGTGCCCTATCTGGATACCGGCTCCAGCCGGCTGGGTAAAAACCGAAAACTGGGCATAAGTATTGGGATAGTGATAACCATCATTTTGGTGCTGTTAAGCCATATGGGCACCGGCCTGTGGGGAGTTTCAGCCGCGCCGCCGGTGGAGTTAATTCAGGAATTTATCCCGGAAGAAGGGGTGGGGCCGGTTAGAGAGATCCCTTATGAAACGTTAACCGTTGGCACTTACGACACCAATGATCCCGCTGCGTTTCCCCCTAATGAACTGGGGCACGCACTTGAAGAGATGGAAGAAGCGGTTGACAGAGAAAGCGAACGATCTGACAACAATTTCTACGATGGCAGTATCACGGTTGACGTCGAGGAATGGCAGGCAAATCTCAAAAAACTGGAGATGACCGTATTTTGGGAAGAAGTTCCGGAAGGAAGCGATGACGGCCGGAGAGAAGAAAGAGAGTTTGGAAAAATATTCTATATTCACAGTGATTCCGGTTACGACCTACTTGAGTGAGTGTAAATAACTATGATTATCTCATCAAAAATTCTTATTGGACTATTTGCTGCACTTGTTGCGCTGGGTAGCATTACTTATATGGGGGTAATTGAATTAGACCGTCAGGCTAAGTTTGAACGGGCTTTTCAGGGGCGTTCTATTGAGGCCGGGGCGTCGCTCTACACCGAGTTTTGCTCTGAGTGTCACGGTCTTCAGGGTTACGGTACGCCTCGGGCGCCGGCGTTAAATACGCGGCAATTCTTTGAAAATCGTGTTGAAGAGGTTGGATACCTGGGAGGCCTGCCGGCCTACATCAGACTCACGGTAGCTGCCGGGCGTCCCATCAGAACAAAAGAGTGGCCTCAAGATATGCCCACCTGGGCCATTGAGTACGGAGGCCCGCTGCGGAACGATCAAATTGATAATGTGGTTAATTACATTATGAATTGGGAAGAAGGGGCTCCTGATGCAGACGAGATTGTGACCGAAGCTGTAACCGGTGACACCCCCGAAGAACGAGGCGCCGGTGTCTTTACAGTGCATGGCTGTTCAGCCTGCCATGCCATTAACGGCGAGGGGGGAGCTGTTGGCCCGGATTTGGCCAACGTTTACAGCAATGGCGAAGATTACGTTCGCGAGTCGATTGTGGACCCCGGCGCCGTCGTTGTCGAAGGGTATCAAGACGGAATAATGCCTAAAAACTTTGGCGAGATTATTAGTGACGATGATCTCAATGATTTAATCGCCTACTTCAAGTCTCTGACTGAGGGTTAGTTTGTAATTGCGTTGCAAATTGCGCAAACGGCAACGGCCCCAAATCTTAAGCGTTGCCGTTTGTGCATTAATGGTAGTAACTAGCTGCTTCAAGGGAGAATTTAAACTATGAGACGTCCCGGCTTACGGCTGGTCATCGCTTTTTTTATTTGTTTGATATTAGGGTATGGAATTTCCCATTTACTCATGGATGCTTTTCTGCAGACTGAACTTCGGCTTTATGGGTGGACAAACCTTACTATAGTCGCAATTTTAGTGGCCTTTTTGCTGGTTATCATCCTCGACACGCCCTTTAATTTAAAAGTATTTGAATGGGAGTGGCCCGCAGATAAAGATAAAAAGGATCGTGATGCGTAAAACGTATTGCGTGATGGATTTCGGCTA
>CAYWSS010000662.1:0-3567 GCA_964460505.1 uncultured Caldilineaceae bacterium
ACCGGGCGCGTTGTTGCAGGTGGAGGGCGAGGTGGTCGATACTATTCCCCGGGGCGACCCGCAGCCGGAACAGGGACAAGCCGGCAGCGACCCCGGCGAACATATTCTTGAGGTAGATATCTCAATTGATGAACTGGCTCAATTGCTGGCCGAAGAGCTGGAACTGCCCGGAATTGAACCCAAAGGCAAAAAGAATATCATCAGCGAAAAGGTAAAATATAACCGTATCCGCCGGGTTGGGCCGGAAAGCCTGCGCCACTTTAAACGCACCTACAAAGAGGCGCTGCGGCGGCAGGTAAGCAGCGGCACCTACGACCTTAATAATCCGGTCATCGTGCCCATTCGCGATGACGTGCGGTACCGCTCCTGGAGCGAATCGCCGGCGCCGCAAAGCAACGCCATCATCATCTACATGATGGATGTGTCCGGCTCGATGGGCGCGGAACAAAAGGAGATGGTGCGCCACACCGCCTTCTGGATTGAAACCTGGCTGCGCAGCCAGTACCAGCAAATTGAAATTTGCTACATTGTGCATGATGCCGCCGCCAAAGAAGTAGACCAGGAAACATTTTATCACCTCCGCGAGGGGGGCGGCACCCGCATCAGCAGCGCTTATGTGCTGTGCAATAAAATCATCGAAGAACGGTATCCGCCGGCAGAGTGGAACATTTACCCCTTCCACTTTAGCGACGGCGACAACTGGGGCGACGGCGACACCGGAAAGTGTTTCGAGGTACTGGAAGCAGATTTGTTCCCAAAAATCAACCTGTTCTGCTACGGGCAGGTGCGCAGCCTGTACGGCTCCGGCAGCTTTCTACCCGATTTACGCAAGCGATTTAAAGAGCACGACCTGGTATCGATGTACGAGATTGCCAACAAGGACAAAATTTACGACGCCATTAAGGAATTTCTGGGCAAAGGAAAATAGCGCCAATGAGACGCCCCCGACTTTCGCCGGAACTGCAAGCCACCTGGAAGCACATTGATGGATACGCCAAAGATTTTGGGCTGGATTTCTTCCCCATCATTTTTGAAGTGCTCGATTACAAAACGTTGTACGAAGTGGCGGCGCTGGGCGGTTTTCCCATCCGTTACCCCCACTGGCGCTTTGGTATGGAATACAACCAGCTTTCCAAAGGGTACGCCTACGGCCTCAGCGTCATCTACGAGATGGTCATCAACACCAATCCCTCGTACGCCTATCTGCTGGAAGGCAACGAGATGGTCACTCAAAAAATGGTAATGGCCCACGTTACGGCCCATGTTGATTTTTTCAAAAACAACATGTGGTTTGCGCACACCAATCGCAAAATGCTCGATGAAATGGCCAACCACGCCAGCCGGATTCAGCGCCTGATTGACCGCCACGGATACGAGCCTGTGGAGGATTTTATCGACACCTGCCTGTCGCTGGATAATCTGATTGATTATCATGCGCCCTACATCAAGCGGGCCGAAGCCAGAACTCATCGCGCCGTGTCTGAGGGCGAGGCAGAGCCACAGACGGTAGAGGGGCTCAAGGTTAATCGCACTTATATGCAAGATTACATCAACCCGCCGGAATATCTGGAGCAGCAGCGACAAAAACTTGTGGAAGAAGCGCAAAAAGCAAAGCAGTTCCCGGAAAACCCGCAAAAGGACATTTTGCTCTTTTTACTCAACTACGCCCCGCTGGAACGCTGGCAGCACTCCATTCTGGAAATTATCCGGGACGAGGCCTACTACTACGCCCCGCAAGGCATGACCAAAATCATAAACGAAGGCTGGGCATCGTACTGGCACAGCCGGATTATGACAGAGAAAGCGATGACCGATGCCGACGTCATCAGCTTTGCCGACCATCACGCCGGGGTGGTGTCCACCAGCGGCGGGCGATTGAATCCGTACAAGATGGGGCTGGAATTGCTGCGCGACATTGAAGAGCGATGGAACAAGGGCAAGTTTGGCAAAGCGTACGAGCAGTGTGATGATATCCGGGCCAAGCATCACTGGGACCAGAAACTGGGGCTGGGGCAGCAGAAGCTGTTTGAGGTGCGGCAGCTTTACAACGACGTCACCTTTATCGACGAATTTCTCACCCCGGAATTTGCCGAACAGCAAAAGCTGTTCAGCTTTGATTACAACGCCGCCAACAACGCCTACGAAATTTCATCCAGGGCGTTTAAAGATGTCAAGGAAAAACTGCTTTTTCAACTGACCAATTTTGGGCAACCGTACATTACCGTGGAAAACGGTAACTACGAAAATCGGGGCGAGTTGTACTTGTTGCATCGTCCCGAGGGCGTAGACCTTAAACTTGATTACGCCCGCGATACAATGCGCAACATTCATAAAATCTGGAGCCGGCCCGTTTTTCTGGAAACCGTGATTGACGAAAAACCCTGTTTGCTGTCGTACAATGGGAATTTCAAGAAAAAAGAAATGTAATCAATATTTAAAATCAGGGAGTTACATTTGCTGATCGCCCGGACAAGTGCGGCGGCCAAAGCCAGGAGGATGCAGGAATTGAGGGTTAGTCTTTCCCTAAATCCTGGCAACCCCAACCCCTGAACCCTATTTTTACAGGAGGCAACCCACAAATGAATATCCATCAACGTTTAGTCCGGCAACTGGAACAACTGGTTGCCCACGGACCCCAAAAAATTGATGCTGTTTTGCAAGCTGACGGCGCGGGCTTGATTGTTGGCATTCCGCCGGAAGATTTTGGATGCGGCGCATCCATCAATCTGGCCGATCATGACCGCTACAGCGGGATGTTGCAGCATCTGGAAGTGTACAATAACAAGCTGAGCCTTAGCAGTGGTGACAAAGAAGGTTACTTGCGTCAATCCGCCACTGCCATCATCCGGCAACTGGATTATCTGGAAGAACCGCTGGAATTAATTGAGCTTGATACCATTGAAAATATGGCTCTGCTTCGCAGCAGCCCGCCCCGGCGGGAGACGAATCAAACCACCTACTGGGAAATTTGGGTGTGGGCAACGCCCCATCCTCATGCCAGGATAGAGCGTTACCAATGGGCAGTTGGTTCTGAGGGGCGTGATTCTGTCAATTATCCCGTTACGTTCGCCCTGCTGGGGCGCATTGCCCAAAGTCTGGCGGCAAGTTTGGCGGGCGAATAGACAGGGCCTCCACGCTTTACGTTTTCGCCTGTTCCATTTATAATATCCCAAACTTTTTCAGTGGAGAACAATTACAAATGCCCATTTACGAATATTACTGCGCCGAATGTCAGACCAAATTTGATGCCCGCCGCCCAATGAGTAAAGCCGATGCCGCTATTCAGTGCAAAAACTGCGAAAGCGCGCGCACCTCACGCACGTTGTCGATGTTTGCCGTGGGCAGTGGCAAAAGCGGCAGCGTTTCTCAATCCGCCCCCGCTGGTGGTTTTGGCGGAGGAGGGTGCTGCGGCGGCGCGTGCGGGTGCAATCATTAATTAAGGAATGAGAATTAATTAATTTACCCATTTCCGCGTATTGCGTATTGCGTATAATTTTGCTCTTTACGGAGTGCGTAATACGCAATATGTTGCCGGCCCCAATTGGGTAAGTTATTTACGCACCATTC
>CAYWSS010000663.1:0-3566 GCA_964460505.1 uncultured Caldilineaceae bacterium
GCATCAAACCTAAAGGTTTGGACTCCTATTCCCCCCTTTTTTGAGAAGATACGATTGAGGATACTTTTGCATCAGAGATAATGCGGCTTGCTCCCCAATCCCCAATGACAACGCCTGTATAAGCGTTTGAAAAGACGGTTGGGTAGAAATGTTCACCGCAATGGGTTGCAGAGATGGGACAGGCCGCGTCAGTGCATCGGGACGATTCATTTCAACTTCACGCCATACCTGTTCCGGTATCAGAATAGTGGCAAAGTCGGACAGGAGAGATAAACTATCAAGCTCATCCAGATGAATGAGGGGGCCGGCATCACACACAACGGCCCAGACCGGCTCACTCATCGCCGTGCAGACCCCATTCAATATCCTCGCGCACGAACTCTTCCATCAACTCAAGCCGGTGAGTTTCCAGAAAACGGCGCAAAGCATCCACGACGACCTCGTCCAGGTTGCGAAACCAGCCGGTTTCCACCAATTTCTGCGCCTGGGTGAGTAAGCCAATGGGGACTTCTGTCTGGATAGTGGTTGTTTGCACTTCAGCCATAACATTATCTCCCTTTACGCAAAAATGTGGTTAATCACAATGATTATGCTCTGAATTACACCCTATGTCAAAGGGTTTTGCCCCAACGATGGTGATACGCCCTCGCCTACTCACCCTCTACGACTGGAATCAAATACACCCCATCTCTCACCTGCCCCCCGGCCTGTAAAATCGACTTTTCGGCCAGGGCTTGGGTGCGAGCCGCAATTTCAGACACGGTTTGTGTGCGCGGCAGGTCGCCGGTGACATCCTCGTTGTAATAAATATCCGATGCGGTGCGGATGGGCTCGGGCAGCTTTTGGTAGCCGTGGATGATGCCCAACAGACCGGCGCTGGTGGTCATATTGTTGTCGGCATCCCACCCGGCCAGTCCGGCGATGGTCATCGTTTGCAGCAAGTCTCCGTTGCCGTACAGCAGCGCCATCACAGTGCTCGCAAAGTTCACCTTCGAGGCCCACCAAGCGGGGGCGTCATCGTAGGTCTCTTTAATCAGGCGGCGGGTTGCACGCCAGTCATCGGGGTTTTGCCGGCGCCACGTTTTAACATTATCCACAATCTGATTGACCGGGCTGTCCGCCGGAAAATGAGTCTGTGCGGCCTCAATCAGGGTAGGTACATCCGACTCGAAAAAGGCCAGCGCGTACAGCGTGGTGTAAAAGGCGCTGACATCCACCGCCAGGCCGCTGTTGGTCACTCTGGCAAAGTAGGTGGCTCGCCGGCCGGCCTCCTGCGGCATACCGGGGGCGATGAGGCCAAACAGTTCGGTTTGCAACTGCGCTCCAATCGACCAGACGCCCTCCGGGTTGAGTTCCGCGCTGCCGGTAGCAGGCGGCACTACCCCCTCGTCCATCAGTTGGCGTGCCCTGAGCGCTGACACCCAGATATCGTGATTGAGATGGTCCACCCATTCGTCCCGAATTTGGGTGTAGGTAGGTTCCAGCCCGTGGGTTTCCAGAATGTGCAAATCGACCCACTCCACGTGCGTATCGTCATCCGTGGACCACTGCTCGAGCAAAACCAGCTCGATAGAGTCTGCCGCGCCGGGTTCGTCCAGAAATTGCCCCTCGTAAACCAGGCCAGTGTGATTGGCTACCATCGTCGCCTGCCACGCCCCATGCACTTTATCAAAATAGACATCCGCCGAGAGTTCGATGACGGCTGCCGGGCTGGGGGATGGAGTACAACCGACCAGCAGCAGCCACAGGGTGCCCCACCAAAACTGCTTCATTGTTGCTCCGTTAAAATGCACGTTTGTCCCGAATTTCCTGTGAAAAAATTTAGCCGTCAGTCTACCGATACCGGGGATTGGGATTTATGCCACAGTTGATATAAAGCTCCCCCGATGGAAATAAAAGCTAAAAGAAACGATAGTCCGCTGAATATTCTCAACCACACTGATACTCCTTCGACAAAGAATACGCCGAACGAAATGATAATGAGTGTCAAACCAATAATCAGGCGATCTAGTTGAATTCGTGAAGGGGTTGATTCTCTGAGAACCGAATACCTTCTTGGTATCCTCCACCATAGAATGTACAGATTCAACAGCATTATTGATATAATGAAAGCCAGACTCAAATCGCCAGCTATATCGGTTATTATTTGAAATGGATAGACAATCCAGTCCAACATAATCCAAAAACCTCCCTAAGAAGAACCTGATAGCACTACAAAAAAACTTCTCGAAACAGTAACAAACCGGAACAAAAAATTATAGACAACATCAAAACCCCAAAAATTCTTGTGTAAATAACAAACCATTCTCCTCGAGGGTCAATTAATGGTTTTGTGTCGTAAACATTAATGCGCTCGTAATGATCTATCACAAACTTTGCGCTTTGACGCGGGAAAAAGGTACAAATACCCCCTATTCCAATAGCCGCGAGTAGGGTAATTATTGCAATGATAGGAAAAATGATTTGTGAGAGATTCATTGTCCGTTTTACTTTCTATTTTAAAAAGTATTCAAGATTTAACCAAGCGCCCCACCCAATCGGCGAGCCACACGCCCGCAAACATCGAGACGGTGGTGGCAATGCTGCCCATCGACAGCAGAGGCACGCCTACCAGTGAGTGACCCAGATTGCAGCCGCCGGCGAGTCCAGCCCCGATGCCCATCAGCAGGCCGCCGGCTCCCAACTCAAGGTAGCGGCGGGTGGTTTCGCCCCGCACCCACAGCGTGCCCGACAGTTTTGAGGCCAGAAACGCGCCGGGAATCAGGCTGGCCAGCCCCACCGGAATCCAGAGCGAGTTTCCCTGAAACCCGTCAAGCAGGGCGGTGTAGATTCCGGTAGGCACTCCGGAGGTGCCGTAGGTGTAGTTCGAGCCGCCCAGCCGGGCCAGAAGCCAGGCGGCGCTGGTAAACAGTCCCACCGCCGGCCCCAGTTTGAGCCATTCCCAGTAGGCATCACGCGGTACGCGCGGCGAGCGCCACAGCCAGACTACGCCGGCCACAGCCACCACCCCAAGCAGGGCAATGCCAATCCATCCCAGCCAGTTGACCACGGTAGCGCTTTGCCCGTTCACCGAAATTTGGGGGCCGGTCAGGGCCTCGCGCAGTGGCGACAGCGGCCCGCGATAGGTGATGATATCGCCCACGGCCCACGCAGCCAGCGCCACCAGGGTGCCCAGCATCCCGTGCCCCAACTTGTAAAAGAGACCGGTAATGCAACTGGCCGCCACCACCATGCCGATGCCAAAAATCAAGCCGCCAATGATGTTGGCCGGCCATGCAAACGGCGGAATCCACGGGTCAATCCAGCCCATGGCCCGCATCCCGCTCACCAGCGGAACCGCCACCAGCAGCGCCAGCACATACGCCCGCGCCAACTCAAGCTGGCGGGGAAACCGGATTAACCCGCGCATCGTGCTGTGAAAACACATATCCCCCCGTTCGATGATAAAGCCCAGCCCCAACCCGCTGAATACCGCTAAAATTACGCTCATTCAAGTCTCCAAAGAATAACAATACTGAAATTAGTTTCAAAACGGAACTTTTTGACACCCGTCATTCCCGCACGCT
>CAYWSS010000664.1:0-3560 GCA_964460505.1 uncultured Caldilineaceae bacterium
CATCATGAAATAAAATATTTTGTTAAGGGTTCATTTTGGAATTTTCCTTTTCAAAATTGAAACCCTGACAGATTTTTCCGTCAGGTCTGCAGAAAGAGCATCAAATTAGCGCATTATGTTTTTGAGGTGCACACTTTTCCATAATTGTGTCTAAAAAAATGTGGTCGTTTATTCCAGCGCAATGGTGTACCCATGCCTGGGAACCGTGAGCAAAAAGCGAGGGTTTCGACTATCCGGCTCAATTTTGAGACGCAGATTTCTTACGTGCATCCGTACTAAATCGGGACTGCCGGTATCACTGGGGTAATCCCACAGTTCTCGCAGAAGCCGCTCACCGCTGAAAACTTGTCCGGGGTGGCTCAGGAGGTGATACATTAAATCAAACTCTACCGGGGTGAGCAGAATGGTTTTCTCGTCGGTGGTAAGCTGATAGTTTTGACAATTAAGATTGAGCTTGCCCACCGAAATTTGATCGGTAGTGGGAGTTTGCTCCTGTGAAGTGGTTCTTTGTAAGATAGCCCGCACCCGCAGCAGTAATTCGCGCACATCAAACGGTTTTGTCAAATAATCATCAGCACCGGCTTCAAAACCTTCAATCTTGTCTTCTACCCGGCCGCGGGCAGTGAGAAATAGAATGGGTACTTCCTGCAGGATTGGGTCCGATCGTAGTTCGCGGCAGACCTGAAGCCCATCCATCCCAGGCATCATAATATCAAGGATAACTAAATTGGGGTTGATTCTGCGGGCGATTTTCAGGGCATCGGTGCCATTGTAGGCTACCCTAACCTGGTAACTTTGCTGCAAGCTGCGTTCAATGCTAAGAGCAACGCGTTCTTCATCGTCAACGACCAAAATACTTGTCATAACTGCCAGCTCTCCTGAACATAGAAATTGATGTAGATGTGAAGCGGGGTAAAGCCCTTTAAGATGAGCTTTTTGCACCGGATAGGATTACTTAAACGTCAGAAATTACTAATATACTCTATCATCACGCGCTTAAAAAAGCAAGGTAAAAACCTGATTCTACAGAGTTGTTGTCAGTTGACGGTTCTGCCCGACCGCAGACGAATGACGGCAGAAAGAGGATGTACGTAATTATTCACCCCCCTTCCCATCTTGTTCCAATGCTCCGGCGTGGTAACGAGGTAGGGGGGAATGTCTTTTCAAAACCCTAACCTGGTCAGGCCAGAACCAAACAGAATTTTTGCGCCGAATTACGCGAATTACAGAAATTTTCATTAGACTTGTTTCGCTAATGAGGGTACTCATTTGTAGGACGCGGACGAGCGCGGATGAACGCGGAAAAAAGATTTTAAATATCCGCGTTTGTCCGTTCTCGTCTGCGTCCTTAATAAAATGTGTATAAACAGGATGCGGACGAGCGCGACATTGCAGGAGAAATAACAATGGGGAATTTCTTCAGTATCGGGTTAGCTGTCGATTACAATGGTGGTGAGTTTTCGCATAGCTAACTCGTTGGCCCAGGTGGTTGCGCTGGATTTATCGTGGAGGAACGGTACGCGCGCAATAGGCGAACGAACCAGCACAATATTATTGCCTACCGGCCCGTGTAATTGGTTTACAACCGGCAGAAGTTTGGTTATATCAAGCCCAAGTTTTCGAGCCAAAATAAGGAAATTGTCCAGGGCTTCATTGGCCGATGGTTGGCCTGAAGTCAGGGTGAATACTTTTTGGGCATGGCGAATAGCCGTTAAGTTAAGTTCGGTCAGCGCTCCGCCTAAATCCATAATAACAATGTAGCTGGCTTCTACCAACAAATCCAGAAAATGTACAAGATTATCTACCGTGGGAGTTTGTTGGGGCGGAGCAGGCACGGCCGGTCCTGGAATTACCCAAAATCCATTGGGGTGCTGGTGCATGTATTCTTTAATGAGGTCAAGCGTGATATTTGCCGTTGGCCTGGAGAGAAGTTCAGCTACATGCCTGGTAGGGCTGAAGTTTAGCATTAATGCAACATCGCCTTTGGGTAGAGACAGGTCTACCAACACCACCGGATGATCTTTCTGTCTTGACACGGTATCGGTCAGATTGATGGCCAGCGTGGTCGCCCCCATTTTCCGTTGCGGGCAAAAAATGGTGACAACCTGACCCGGATCGGGCGGTTTTACCTTTGGAACAGCGGCTTCCGCTTCTTTAATAAATTGGTTTATGCGGTCATTGAGGTCATTCAGGTTGATTGGTTTGGTCAAATAATCATCCGCGCCCGCCTTAAAAGCAAATTTTCTGTCTGCCGGCCCTGCTCTGGCGGTAAGTACAATGATTGGAATTTCAACCAGGTTGGGTGTCGCCCGGATTTTTTTACAAACTTCAAATCCATTATCTCCCGGCATCATAATGTCAAGCAAAATCAGATCCGGTTTTTCATCACGGGCCAATTCGTAGGCGGTATTGCCATCTTCCGCTTCAATTACATTGTATCCTTGCTGTTTTAAATTAAACGAAAGCATCCGGCGAGTGGTGTATTCATCTTCCACAACAAGGATTTTTTTGCGTTCCATATTACCTATCCTCAGCTAGGTGGTTGTCTCAGGTTGTTGTCGTAGCTTTAATTTTAATAGGTTTTCTGGTTTTATTCAACTATTTCACTGACGTTGAAAGGTGAGAAGATAACTTACCAGGTGACTGGCCGGCAGCCCCAGCCCATTGACTACGTCACTGGCTGCATCGGGTATAAAAACTACATAATTATCCGGGCCTTGCGCGCCGTACATTGGAAAATTAACGGCGTACTCCGGGAAAGGTTTATTTTCGGTAAATCCGGTGGCCCGGCCGGTGGCCCACAGTTGAGTGACCGGCTGGCCCGGAATTCGTTGCCCGTTTTCATCCAGTACCTCAACATAAATATGGTGCAGCCCCCCTGATTCTACTTCATCTTGATAGCGAGCGTTTACCAGACGGTAAACAGGTTGCCCATATCCTGCGTTGGCACGGGTTAGCGTTACCCCCAACCCGCTCAACCGAGAATCCCACTCAACCGGAATATTGTTTAAGTGGGTGGGGGGAGGGGAGAGGGTGGCATAAGGCAACCGATACTCATATCCATTTACGACCACATCTACGGTGTTGCTGTCTACAAAACCCGCTATCGCAACACTCTGTACGTTAGCAATTGGGGGCGCAGCCGGAGCAATTGGGGTTGGCCCGCTCACAGACGCTGCCTGGACTACATCCTGCGATGGTACAGGAGTAGCCGCAGGTACAGGGGCAGCGGTAGGCGGGGGTGTGGGGATTGGAGTTTGCGTTGGCGTTGGAGAAGATACCGGGTTATCTCCCGAAAAAAACTGAATTTCGCCCGGTGAAATTTGTATACCGCCACAGGCGGTGTTTAACAGGACAAATATTAAAATTGTTGGTATTAGCCAGAGTCGATTAGCTTTTTGCGCCATTAGGTTATACTGTGTTTTACTGAATCTGTATGATTGAACTGTAGTTTATGGTTGTTTTCTCTATTTATATTTCGACTTAATTTTTTACAACTTGAGTCATTAATGCAAAGAATTAATACAGAGATTTTTATTTGCCGGCCCGGCTAAATAATC
>CAYWSS010000665.1:0-3535 GCA_964460505.1 uncultured Caldilineaceae bacterium
GGGGGGAAGTTAAGTCCTCCTCCTGAGGGGGGAGTTAGAGGGGGGTAAGGAGTTACGTTCCACAAACCTATTTTTACAGGAAATAACTAATGAGCAACGCAGCAGTGCAAGCTTCCCCCACTTCCCGGCTTGCCCAAGTAGAAAAATGGATGCCTGGGGTGCAAGTGGCCCGCAATTACAAACCCGCGTGGCTGCCGCGCGATTTGATAGCCGGGGTGGTGCTGTGCATGCTGCTGGTTCCACAGGGGATGGCCTACGCCGAGTTGGCCGGCCTGCCCCCCATTACCGGGTTGTACACTACTGTCGTTTGCCTGGTGGCTTATGCGGCTTTTGGCCCCTCGCCCTATCTGGTACTTGGGCCGGATTCTTCGCTGGGGCCAATGATTGCGGCGGCTATCCTGCCGCCGGCCGCCGGTGATATGAATCAGGCCATTGCGCCGGCCGGGATGCTGGCCTTGATGGTGGGCCTAATCAACGTAGGGGCCGGCGTTGCCAAACTGGGCTTTGTTGCCGATCTAATCTCGAAGCCGGTGCGAGTGGGGTATCTGGCCGGATTGGCCATCACCATTTTTATTGGGCAGTTGCCCAAGCTGTTTGGCTTCTCGGTTGATGCGGGCAGCCTGATCGGCGCGGCGACGGCCTTTTTATCAAATCTGGATCAGACCAATTACTGGGCGCTGGGGATTGGTATTTTGTGTCTGGTCATTATCCTTGGCTTGCGGTGGATAGCCCCAAAAGTACCCGGTATTCTAATTGCAGTTGTGGCGGCCATTACAATTTCTGCCGCGTTTAACCTGGCCGATAAAGGGGTGAGTGTGATTGGAGTGCTGCCCCAGGGGTTTCCCCTGCCCTCGTTTCCCATCGTTAGTTTCTCTGATTGGCCGCTGTTATTGGCCGCCGCTTTGGGGATGTCTCTGGTAGCCGTCGGCGACACCATTTCCACCTCGGCCGGTTTTGCCGCCCGGCGCGGCTACGATGTCGATAGCAATCAGGAGTTGGTGGGTATCGGTTCGGCCAACCTGCCGGCAGGGGTGTTTAGTGGCTTTCCGGTCAGCACCAGCGGATCGCGTACCGCGGTGGCCGAACAGTCCGGAGCGCAAACGCAGTTGACCGGCATTGTGTCGGCGGGCCTGGTGGCTGTCATGCTCATCTTTTTGCCGGGGCTGGTAAAACATATGCCGCAACCCGTGTTGGCGGCGGTGGTCATTACTGCCTCAATCAGCCTGTTTGATCCGGCCGGATTGCGGCGATTGTGGGCGATGCAAAAAAGCGAGTTGGCCCTGGCAGTTGCCTGTATTCTGGGGGTGGCTTTGGTTGGGGTGCTGGAAGGAATTGTTATTGCCGTGGTTTTGTCTATCCTGCAATTCTTCCAGCGGGCGTGGCGGCCTCACACAGCCGTGTTGGGCAAAACGGAAGATGTCCCCGGCTATCATGATATAGAGCGATACCCGGACGCAAAGCCAATACCGGGCCTGCTGATGATCCGCTGGGATGCGCCGTTGTTTTTTGCCAACGCCAATCTTTTCCGCGATCTGGTTCGGGATTTAATCGCCCGGCAGGAGACAGTAACCAAATGGGTGGTGATCACTGCCGAGCCGATGACGGACGTTGACACCACTGCGGCTGATATGCTGGTTGACCTGGATCTGGAGCTGAACGCCGCCGGAATGAATCTTATTTTTGCCGAACTCAAGGATCCGGTCAAAGACAAGATTGTGCGGTACGGCTTGCTGGACACCATCGATCATCGTCATTTTTACCCCACCATCGAGCTAGCGGTGGAGGAATTTTATCGAGAAATGGGATCCGGCACAGACCGGAACGCCGTTTCTTGAAAAATCAGAAAAAGGATTACACTGGAAAAAGCCACAGCAACTCCTGTTTCAAAACTCTCAAATTTAATAGTCTGCAAAGGAGACTGAATAATGTGCTGTTTTTTTACTGCCTTGCTGTTTTTTGGGCCAAGACTGGGTATATTGGTTTACTGGCTGATGCCATACGGCCGGCTGCAATTTAACCTGGCGTTTAGTACCTTTATCTGGCCCTTTTTGGGATTTATCTTTTTGCCCTGGACAACGTTGATGTACGCCATCATTTTTCCGATCACCGGCTTTGATTGGGTCTGGTTGGCCCTGGCCCTGTTTGCCGATATTGCCAGCTATGGCGGCGGAGCTTTTTCAAACCGTGAACGACTGCCCGTAACCGGGCGGAGTTATTAGCAGGTTGCAAGCAGCAGGCTGCAGAAAGGTTCATTCGCTTATTCGTAAATAAGCCCATTTTCTGCAATAAGAAAATTTTTGCGGACAACGCAAATTTGCCGCACAAACAGCGTGTTAGGTAGTACCGGATACGCAATACGCAATACGGTGTGTCCAATTTATTTTAATCACACCCAAATCAAAAGGAGGAGAATTCCTGTGAACCCACAAGAAACTCAAACATCTCTTACTAAATATATCAACCAAACCCCATCGGTGCGCTTTGTAATTCTGGTGGCGGGCGGCATCATCATTATCTCTGCCATTGCCGCCTCTGCCTCTTTTCTGGTGCCAATCCTGCTGGCGCTCATTTTTGCCGTGCTTTTCTGGCCGGTGCTGGTTATGTTACAGAAACGGGGCATGTCATCCGGAGCGGCGTTAGGAGTTGTGCTGCTGGGGGTGGTGGTTGTCGGTATTCTTTTTGTGTTGATTATGGCAGTGGCCATGGCCGGTTTTGCCGACTCGATACCCTTTTACCAGGAGCGGCTTACCGAGCAGCTACAAACGCTGGGGCAAACCCTGCAAGGCTGGGGCATGGAGCCGGGCCAACTGAGCGCGTTGTCAGAGGACCGGACGATCAACATCGGAACCATCCTGTCGTATGTTATTTCCGGGGTGAGCCAACTCTTTAGTTATGCCTTTATCATCTTTTTCTACGTTATTTTTATGCTGGTTGAAGCTACCACATTTCAAGGCAAGATAAAATCCGCCTTTAAAGATAATAAACATGCTTACGGCTATTTTGCCGAAGTGATGAACAGCATGCAATACTACCTGGTCATCAAAACCCGGATTAACGTTGTCACCGGCCTTTTTGTCGGTGCTGCCTTGTGGGCAGTTGGCTTAGATTTTGCTGTTTTGTGGGGATTTCTGGCCTTCCTGCTAAATTATGTGCCCAACTTTGGTTCAATTATTGCGGCAATTCCGGCGGTGATGCTGGCGTTTGTCCAGTTTGGAGTTGGCTGGCAGCTTTGGGTGATTATTGGCATTTACCTGGGGATAAACTTACTGGTGGGATACTGGCTGGAGCCAAAAATGATGGGCCAGGGGCTTGGCCTGTCGGCGCTGGTGGTGCTGATTGCGGTCATCTTCTGGGGCTGGATTTTAGGCCCTGTCGGCTTGATTTTGTCCGTGCCCATCACCGTGGCCCTGAAAATTTTTATGGCCAGCTACGATGGTTCGCGCTGGCTGGCCGTTATGCTGGGGTCAGAGGAAGACATCACTTAGTGCTAAGTCAAGTTCTAATTGACGGGTGTAGCATTTGGGCCTTGTGCCCT
>CAYWSS010000666.1:0-3535 GCA_964460505.1 uncultured Caldilineaceae bacterium
TTTGGCTCTCTGGTAGTTTGCAGGATCGCTCTATAAAAAGCGTATTATCTGCCACTGATTTCACTGATTTTACTAATTTCTTAAGTCTTGCAATGAAAAATTGCAAATTAAACAAAAAGAACTGCAAGGGGTCTTGCATAGGAGTTTTCCATTGACATAATATAGAGTTAATTCGATCAATTTTTGAGGTTTTTTGCTAAATTTGATATTTTTCGCCGGCAAAATTCTATCATTCCGGCAATTCTGTTCTAAACCGGGCTACAATAAGAACAGAATTAGCAGAATAATAGAATTAAATACTTTGCTCATTGCCTTATTTGCACAAAAAGCTAAATTTTTGGCTTTTAACCCCAAACTTTATGTCAATGTAAAAATTCTATCATTGATATTTTTCTAATCATATTTATTGGGATGGGGCCGGTCAAGGCCCTGTTGGTCTATATTGGCATAACCAAAGATACGTAACCGTTCACCCCCTCCAACTCCCCCCTCGTGAGAGGGGAGGGTTTTTGAATTTCCCCCCGTGAACGGGGGAATTGAGGAGGGTGAGTAGTTAAAATAAAAAGAGACGCCTGTATGTTGGCGTCTCTCAATTAGTCAAATTTACAAAACTTTGAAACCAGGCAAGTTTTACGCGTTGCTCAAAACTCACTCAACTCACCTAATTCACTAAACTCCTAACTCCCAAACAGTTCCGTCTCCGGTTTGAAGGCGGCCCAGGCAAACCAGAAGTGCACATGGCTCAACACCGGGTCAAGTTCTGCACCTGCCAGTTCTCCGGCTACAGCGCGGCCAAACACATCCCACTCGCTGCCGGTTTCGTTGTCAATAATTTTGCCGCCTTCGTGGGCAAAGGTCAATTTCTGGCCGTCCACTTCAGGGATAAACATTGCGGCTGAACCAACTTCTTTTGATTGTTCGATGACGGCGTTATCCAGCGCAGATACCTGTCCCGGCTCGTAAAAAATAACCACATCCCGGCCGTCCAGATTATCTTCAATCACCTTTGCCCGCCTTATTTCAGAGAGGGGATAGGCTACGGCTGTATCACCTTTTTGATAACCGAGCACACGTTCCGTAGCCCGCAGCCGGGAATCAGGCGCGCCTAAAAAGAGAAAGGGTTGGGTGGTGGAGTCGTAGCCGGTGTAGGGGTTTGCCCCGTAATTTCGACCCCCGCCGGATAGCACCTGCCCATCGGGATAGGCGGCTTTAAAATCTTTCCAGGCTACAAGCTGCGCCGGAAGCATTTCCAGTTGGGTGCCGGTTGCGTCACCCACAATCGCCTGCCCGGTGAACTGCTGCCACCAGGAAAGCGTTTTGTTGTCCCACATCACCAAATCGCTGTTGCGCAGATTACCGGATACGCCAAAGCGCAGCACATCGCCGCCAACCTCTCTGTTAAAGACCACCGCCGCGTTACACAGCGGACAGAACGTGACCGCCACCGGAACATCGGCAATTTCATCGTTGGTAATTTCGTGGCGGGTCAAAATAGCCAGTGGATAAGCTTTCGCTTCATTGCCGACCGCCAGCGAAATTACGGGCTGCACATCGGCCAGCCAGGCATCACCTTCGGCAATAGAATCAAAGGTGGGGTTATCGATGGGAGGGATACCATCCGGGGGCGGGCCGCCGGAAAGAATTTCGTTGTAATCAATGCTGTGTTTGCAGAAGTTGGTTTCCAGGCCACTGCCGGGGTCAACAAGGCCATCACGCACAAATCGAGAGATGCTTTCAGCAGTCCAAACATCCGGGGAAAATCGCACGCGTTCGACATCCGCAAATGGGTCGGTGCAAGCGCCATCGTGGCTGCTTTCTTCGGCAACCGCTTCTTCTTCGGCAGCGCCTGCTTTAATACCAACCTGATCATTTACGGCGCTGGCTTCTTCCTGTTCTGCATCTGTTTTTTCACCGGATGATTCTGCCACGGCCTCGTTATTTTCAGCCGGTGGTTCCTCAGCAATCTCTTCGTTTGATTCTGCCACGGGTTGCGCCGCATTTTCTACTTCCGTTTCCACGGGTTGTGATTGCGCTTCAGCCGGCGCATCGCCACCGGATTGAATGGCGCTGCACTGCGCCGCTATTAGCGATAATGACAACACAACCAAACCTATCCAGGTTAATCGCTTCATGTTCGTTACTCCTTTTCAGAAATTGCTATTTTCTACCTGCTGCCATTCAATATAATGATAAGCTTGACAGGGTTTTTGAATTCACAGGATAACGATATTTTAGCGCGAACTTTCCTGGTTTTCTGTAAGCAGTTATACAATGCCGGTTTTATTTGGGTCTCTGGTATTTTCCGTGGTGTAGTGGCAGGTCTTTGCCTGCCCTGGGTGACCATAAGGGTACGCCCGGCGCACGGTAATTCCTGAAGAGCTTTTTATTTTAATTGACTGGACCGGCGGGCCAAAAAGATGCCAACGAGCACAATCAAACCGCCGGCCATTTGCCACGGCATTAACCCCTCACCCAGCAGCAACCAGGCAAAGATGGCCGACATGACCGGTTGTAATAACAGAGTAACCGACGAAAAAGAAGCCGGGAGGTGGGCCAGGGCAAAGGTAATGAGTCCCTGCCCGCCCACGTGAGAGATTAAAGCGAGGCCGAACAACACCGCCCAGCCGGCGAGGGTAAAGGGCATTAATGTTCCTTCTGTAAGCAGTGCAACGGGCAATATGACTATTGCGGTGATCAGGGCTACCCAGGTCATGATGGTGCCGGTGGGCAGGCTTTCGCGCAGCCGTTTAATCAGTAATATGTAACTGCCGTAAAATATGGCGGTAATCATGGCCAACCCATCGCCAATAAAATGATGCATGCTCAGGTTAAAGCTGGCTCCAACCAGCATCGCCGCGCCCAGCAGGGCAACACTCATGCCCACGATAAACGAAAACGTGACCCGCTGTCTAAAAAACAGCCGGCCGCCAATGGTTACAAAAACGGGGGCAAGATTACCCAGCAGCACCGAATTGGCCACGGTTGTAAAATTGATAGCCAGATGCCAGGTCATTAGATCACAGGCAAAGGCCACGCCGGCAACGATTAACAGGAGAACATCAACCAATGTTACCCGTTTTTTTAAAACCGGGGCTTGCCGCTGCTCCATTTGCATCCAGATGAAAAAGGCGGGAAAGGCCAGGGCCATCCGCCAAAAGGCCGTGGCAATGGGGCCTGCTTCGCTTACACGAACAAATATGGCGGAAAAGCCGATAGCAATCGCACCCACAATAAGCGCGGTCAGAGCGATACTGTCCGGTTTGTTTTGAACAAGGCGAGGTAAAGGTGAGGTTAATGTTTTCATAGAGCGCAATGGTACAGCATTAGCAGAAAAGGGGCAATAAAAAAAGAGCCGGCACATGTGCCGGCTCCCGAGATTATTCAATAATTGCAATTGTCAGATTTTGGGCCGGGATTAGCTGATTTGGGGATAATACACAAATCAGATGGTCTCCTTGTCAAGGTATAAGTTCTGTGAATCCGTCAGAATCGCGCTCGGGCCGGTCTCCTGACCGCGCCCGCTTAGGTGGCCCGG
>CAYWSS010000667.1:0-3527 GCA_964460505.1 uncultured Caldilineaceae bacterium
ATGGACGGCGCGGCCGCCCGCGCGGCGAGCCCAGCCGTACGTCTTCAGGGGCCTTGAGGCCAACTTCCCAGGGGCGACGTTGCCCTTCAAACGCCAATAAGAAATCGGGGTCATATTCCTTGCTTATTAACCAGGCTCGCAGGGCTGTACGGCGAGCATACACCTGATCGGTAAAGAGTTTTTCTTCATCAAACTCAAGTTCCAATTCATCAAACCACTCAATCAGATACAGGGTTCGAGCTTCAATTTCATCTTCAAGTTCTTCTTCTTCGTAGCCTTCTTCTTCTACCCAGTCCCAGGTTCTGTCAGTAACAAGCTGCCACACGCGGTCCATTAACCAGGCTCTGGACAATTCGGCGGCAATCTCATCTTCTTCTGCCCCGTCAAATACGGAGCTGATGGCCCGGAAGCCCATGCGGGATGAGGCCCAGCCCAGATGTGTTTCCAAAATCTGGCCGATGTTCATCCGGGCGGGCACACCCAGCGGGTTAAGAATAATTTGAACCGGGGTGCCATCTTCCAGGTAGGGCATATCTTCAATAGGCACAACCTTTGAAATTACCCCTTTGTTTCCGTGCCGGCCGGCCATTTTATCGCCTTCGGTTACTTTGCGACGCTGGGCTACCATAACCCGCACCATTTTATCAACGCCGGTGGGCAGATCTCGGTGTTCTTCACGAGAGAACTCGCTGACGTCAACCACAATCCCTTTTTCACCGGGCGGCAGCCGCAAGCTGGAATCCTTCACCTCTCTGGCTTTTTCGCCAAAAATGGCGCGCAGCAATTTTTCTTCGGGGGTTAATTCGGTTTCACCCTTGGGTGTAATTTTGCCAACCAGAATATCTGATGGCCCAACTTCGGCTCCTACCCGAATAACGCCGGTTTCGTCCAAATCTTTTAGCGCGTCTTCCCCAACATTGGGAATGTCGCGAGTGATTTCTTCCGGTCCCAGTTTTGTGTCGCGGGCTTCAATCTCGTGCTTTTCAATGTGGATAGAGGTAAATTTATCTTGCCGGACCAAATCCTCGCTAATCAGGATAGCGTCCTCGTAGTTGCCCCCTTCCCAACTAAGAAAAGTGACCAGTACGTTTTGGCCCAGCGCCAGCTCACCCATATCGGTAGAGCTGGAATCGGCCAGAACGGCGCCTTTTTCAACCATTTCCCCTTTAAAAACAATGGGACGCTGGTCAATACAGGTGGACTGGTTGGAGCGATTGAATTTTCGCAGGGCGTACACATAATCTTCACCGTTTTTATCACGGACAATAATCTGCTTGCCGGTTGCGCTAATCACCTCTCCGGCTACTTTGGCAACAACAACCTGTCCGGAGTCTACCGCGGCTTGAAATTCCATGCCGGTGCCTACCATTGAAGCTTCGGGCCGAATGAGCGGCACGGCCTGCCGCTGCATATTAGAGCCCATTAGCGCCCGGTTGGCGTCATCGTGCTCAAGAAACGGAATAAGCGCCGCACTGATGCCCACAATCTGCTTGGGCGAGACGTCCATGTAATCTACCTTCTCTGTGGCTTCCAGCAAGAAGGTTTGGTGGTACCGCACCGAGATGCGGTCATTAACAAACTGTTGCTTCTCATCCAGGGCTGCGTTAGCCTGGGCAACAATGTAATTGTCCTCGTCGTCGGCAGAAAGATAGTCGATATGTCCTGTAACTTTGGGCCTGATTAAAACGTCGGCGAGCAGCTCCAGCCCTGAAATTTTTATGGCGATGTCTTCATCAATTTCAGTGCCTTTAGACACCACCACTTCACCCGTTTTGGGGTCCTTTACGTCGGCGCGAAGGGTGCAGTTTACCAACGCATCCACGTCTTCAGCCTTGATGCTGCCGGCAACGCGGCGATAGGGTGTTTCAATAAAGCCGTATTCATTGACCCGGCTAAACGCCGCCAACCGGCCAATCAAACCGATGTTGGGGCCTTCCGGCGTTTCGATGGGGCAGATGCGGCCGTAGTGGCTGTGGTGCACGTCGCGTACGTCAAAGCCGGCCCGCTCTCTGCGCAGGCCACCCGGCCCCAACGCGCTCAGTGTCCGTTTGTGAGTCAGTTCGGACAGGGGGTTGGTTTGGTCCATAAATTGCGAAAGCTGGCTGCCGCCAAAGAATTCGCGGGTGGCGGCCACCACCGGCCGAATGTTGACCAACGACATGGGCGATAGCTGCTCGGGGTCCCGAATGGACATGCGTTCACGAACCACCCGCTCCATCCGCAAAAAGCCAATACGCAGTTGATTTTGGATTAACTCACCCACGGTTTTCACCCGGCGATTGCCCAGGTGGTCAATATCGTCGGGTTTTATTTTGCCGTTGTTAATATCAATCATGCGGGACACCACACTCACCAAATCTTTAATGGTCAGGGTGCGATCCTCAATGGGAATCTCCAGATGCAGCCGCCGATTCATTTTGTAGCGGCCCACCTTGCTCAGATCGTACCGGCGCGATGAGAAAAGCAGAGATTGCAGAAATGACTCTGCGTTATCGATAGTTGGCGGGTCGCCGGGGCGCAATTTTTTGTAGAACTCCAACAACGCTTCATTTACGTTTTTGGTGGGGTCTTTGTCGATGCTGGCCGGAATAAAGAGATGCTCCGGGTCGGTGTCAACATGCTCAAACATGCTCAGCAGGTGCTCATCCGTGCCCAACCCTTTTTCAATGCAAATGGCCGGATTTTTCATGGCAGGTTTGATTTCATGTTCTTCCAGTTCGGCAATTTGAATAGCGCGCATCAATACAGAGACCGGCAGCTTGCGCTTGCGATCCACCTTTACCGAAATCAAATCACGCTTGGAGGTTTCAAACTCAAGCCATGCCCCGCGGTTAGGAATAAGCTTGGCAAAAGCCAAACCACGCCCCGTGGCCCGGTCTTCTTCTACGGTAAAGTAGACGCCCGGCGAACGAATGAGCTGCGACACCACCACGCGCTCGGCGCCGTTAATGACAAAGGTGCCGTTTCTGGTCATCAGCGGGAAGTCTCCCATAAAAACTTCCTGCTCCTGAATTTCGCCTGTTTCTTTATTAACCAGCCGAATTTTCACCCACAGCGGACTGGAAAAGGTGATATCGCGCTCGCGGCATTCGTTTTCATTGTATTTTGGATTGTCAAAGCGATAATCCAAAAAATGCAATTCGAGGTTTTTATTAAAGCTAACAATCGGCGATATTTCCATCAAAAGTTCGCCCAACCCCTCTTTTTTAAACGTTTCAAAAGATTCCAGCTGAACTTCAATCAGCCTGGGCAACTCCAAGACATCAGGAATACGTGCGTAACTTTTGCGAGCGGATTTATAATACATAAAACCACAATCTCCTTAACAAATAAATAAACGGAATTAACACTTACTTTTTACTGCTCTGTGCGAACCAACCCTAAAAACGCAGTTCCGCAAAACTCGGCAGGTTACAAGTGACCGGCACTTAAAATATGTAACCATTCAGCTCCCCTGTCATTCCCGCACGTATTACGCGGAAATGCACAGACTGCACACATAGATTCCCGCTCAACACAGAAAGTCA
>CAYWSS010000668.1:0-3516 GCA_964460505.1 uncultured Caldilineaceae bacterium
TTCTTGCCCTGCTGGGGCGGGGGGGCGAGGAACAGTAGCAGTCCCCCCCAGAAGAGGGCAATGGTGGGGGCCTGCTTCTGTTGGCTGCGGCCCGCCACTCGAAACGGAATATCCCGGTGCGTGGCGTAGTAGCCCAAAGTGGCGGCCACCCGAATGGCTGTTTCAAATGTGGAAAACTTGCCCCCGCCCCCGCCGGCCTGGGTTGACAGGTCCAGCACCACGGTCATGGTCAGGTGGTCGGTATCGGCAAATTCCTTGACTACCAGCCGGCCCACGCGGGCGGTGCTGCGCCAGTGGATCTGGCGCAGCGTGTCGCCGGGGCGATATTCCCGGGTGTCGATGATTTCGCTGCTGGTTCCCACCCGCATTGTCTGTTTATCGGTAAAGCCCCGGTTTTCCAGCAGGCGCATGCGGCGAAGGGGGTGGTAGCTGGGGTAAATCAGCAGCTCGCCGGCTGCGGGCAGCGCGCCCCGGCTGCGGAACAGGCTGAACGGCCCGGTTGAACGCAGTGAAATTGGCGGAAAAGTGAAGTGTCCCCGCCGGTCGCAAACGGTTTGGTAGGTCAGTTCAACCGCTTTATTTTTGAACAGACGGGGAACAAAAAATAGCTGCTGCCGGTCTTCCGGGGGTGCAAACGGGCACGCTTCAGTGCCGGATACGAGAAACACCGGTTTCAGACGAGTTTGTTCAACCCGGAGCGAAATTTCAATGGGGTCGTCCTCAAAAAAATCCGGTGGGGTCAGACTGTCCGGTAATGAGAGGGCCGGTGCCGCCGAAGGTGCGGCGTGGTTTTCGCGCAGTATGCGGAAGGTGCGCTGCCCCCGTATCGATTTGAGCATCCCCCCCGAATAAATAAATGTGACCGCCAGCACGCCAAGCAGGGCGTTGGTCATTATATAAACCCAGCCAACCTGGGTTTGGTTGGCCACCAGATACAGCGCCAGCGCCAGAATTAAAATGACCACCGCCCGTTTGGTTGGCATCGGCGTTACTTTTCCTCGTTTCGGCTCAACAAAAGCCATCGCTTGGAGAAGGCAATCAATCTGGCTTCCACACGCCGGTTGATGCTGCCCTTGGGGAAATTGCCGTCGCTGTCTCGTTTGCCGGCGGAAAGGCCGGTCAAAATTTCGATACCCTGGTCGATGGAGGCGACCGGGTAAATGTGAAATTGACCCGCCTCCACGGCCTCAACCACGTCCCGGCGCAGCATCAGATGTTTTACGTTTGCCTCCGGAATGAGCGCGCCCTGGCTGCCGGTGAGCTTTCTGGAGTGGCACAGGTCAAAAAAGCCCTCTATTTTTTCGTTGACGCCGCCAATGGCCTGAATGTGACCGTGTTGATTAACCGAACCGGTGACCGCCAGCGATTGGTTGATAGGGGCTTCGGCCAGCGCAGACAACAGGGCGTACAGTTCGGCCGAGGAGGCGCTGTCGCCATCCACGCCGCCGTAGGATTGCTCAAACACCAGGCTGGCGTTGAGTGACAGCGGGTCATTGGGAATGTAGCGGGCGCTCAGAAAGCCGGTCAGAATTAGTACGCCCTTGGAGTGCAAGGGGCCGCCCAGTTCGACTTCCCGTTCAATATCGACCACTTTGCCGCGCCCCAGCCACACCCTGGCCGTGATTCGGCTGGGGCGGCCAAATGAAAATTGCCCCATACTAAGCACCGACAGACCGTTAATTTGCCCAATTTTCTGACCATCGGTGTCAATTAAAATGGTGCCGCGTTCAATTTCTTCCTGCATACGTTCCCGAATGCGGCCGGTGCGATGAATCTGGGCAGCAATGGCTTGCTGCACGTTGGTGGCCGTCACGGTTTCGTCGCCGTTTTGTTTACCCCAGTAGTGGGCTTCGCGTAGTAAATCAGCTACACCCTGCATCCGTGTAGAAAGCCGCTGGGCATCACCAACCATGCGCGAACTGCGCTCAATAACGCGGGCCACGCCGCTGCGGTCAAAATGGCGCAGGTTTTCTTTTTTGGCCAGCGTGCCAATCAATCTGGCGTAAAGCAGATTGTTTTCTCTGTTTCGCTCCATCTCTTCTTCAAAATCAACCACCACTTTGAAAAGCTCGTTAAAATCGGGGTCGAACTGGCTCAGGCTGTAGTAGAGTCCCCGGTCGCCAATCAGGATAATTTTTATATCCAGCGGGATGGCTTCCGGCTCCAGCGAAATGGTGCTGACCATGCCAAATTGCTGCCCCAGTGACTCGACGGTAATTTCGCCGGCGCGCAGCACGCGTTTGAGGGCTTCCCAGGTTTGGGGTTGGGTTAGCACTTTGTGGGCGTCCAGCATCAAATACCCCCCGTTGGCCTGGTGCAGGGAGCCGGGTCTAATCAGGGTGAAATCGGTAATCAGGGTACCCATCTGGCTGGTTACGTGCTCCACCCGGCCCATCAGGTTGGGGTAGATGGGGTGGTCCTGATAAATGACCGGCGCACCGTTTTTTTGGCTGTGGTCAACCAGAACATTTACCTGGAACCGGCGCATAGATGGCGGCCCCTGCAGCGAGCGGGGCAGGGGGGTGCCGGCCAACGAAGGTTGTGTTTCTTCTTCCTGTTTGCGGAAATCATCGGCGTTTTCAACAATATCCTGCTCCATTACTTCCAAATGAGAAATAATGTTGGGACGGGCGCTGTATTTCTCGCGCAGCTCATCAAAAAGATGTTCAATGGCGAAAATGGTAATTTCACGCTCCATCTCTTTTACTTTTTCGCGGTGAATTCTATCAAGCTGCTGTACTTTGCGAACGGTGACCTGGAGCTCATTTTGCAGGGCACCCAGTTTATTCTCAATACGCCCTTGCTCGTCTGCGGCAAGCTTTTGGTATTCATCCGGCTTAATCACCTCGCCCTCTTTTAACGGGGCAAACGCCAGTCCTTCCTCGGTGCGAAGCAGGGCAAAATTATCTGCCTTGGCCCGTTGCTGCATATCTTTAAATAGCAGCTCCTCTTTTTTGTTGATCTCCTCTTCCAGCGCCCCTTTTCTGGAGCGATAATCCTCCCCTTCAAATGCCGCCGGAATAACGGTGTGCAGCTCCTCGACCAACTGCTCTAACGCCCGGCAAAACTCCGCGCCCTGTCCGGGGGGGAGTTGCAGCGCGTGCGGTTTGTGCGGCTGGCCAAAATTGTTAACGTAACACCAATCGTTGGGGGTGGTTTCTGCGCCGGCTTTCTGCGTTAAAAACTGGCTCACGGCTGTATGCTTTCCGGTGCCGTGCGGCCCAAGGACGTACAGATTGTAGCCCTCCTGCCGGATGCTGATGCCAAACTGAACGGCTTCAAGCGCGCGGCTCTGGCCAATAAGCCCTTCCAGAGTCTCCAAATCGGCGGTGGTTTTAAAGGTGAATTGTTCCGGGTTACAGCGATTGAAAAGCATTTCCGGGGCCAAATTTTTTACTGTGTTCACTGAGGCAACCTCCCTTGAAAATTAACCTCAGCCCTCCCACCCCCCCGCTTCTTTGCTGCCATTTCTGCGGTGATACCCTTCTCTAGCTGTCCTAATGTGGCTCCTCCTGG
>CAYWSS010000669.1:0-3514 GCA_964460505.1 uncultured Caldilineaceae bacterium
CAGTCGTAAAACCTCTGCGGTCTGGCGCAATATTAGACTTATGGGTAATCACCAGCCAAATTTGTAATCACCCGAATAAACAATTTTCTCATCATGAGAGATGATGTATAATGAAGTCGCTAAATTAATTACGCTGGGGTGATACTAATGGCAGTTCACATTGAAAACCGTCTGGCGCCACTGGCCCACCAATTGCGCACCGGAGACCTCCAATTGAGGGACTACCTGAACCAATTGGAGACCGTTTTTAACCATCAAAATGACCGTATCGAGGCGTTTTTACCGGAAGAAAATCGCTTTAAGCGGCTAAGACGGGAGAGCGCAGAGCTTGAAACCCGCTACCCCACTCTCAATTTGCGGCCGCCATTGTTTGGAGTCCCCGTCGGGGTCAAAGATATCTACCGGGTGGATGGCTTCCCCACCAGAGCAGGCTCCGATTTCCCTGCGGAAGCGCTGGCCGGCCCGGAAGCGGTATCCGTGACCCAGCTAAAAGAGGCCGGCGCTTTAATTCTGGGCAAGACCGTGACCACCGAATTTGCCTATTTTTACCCCGGCCCCACCAAGAACCCACACAATATCGCCCACACGCCCGGCGGCTCCAGCAGCGGTTCTGCCGCGGCGGTAGCCGCCGGAATTGTCCCCCTGGCGTTGGGGTCACAAACCATCGGTTCAATTATCAGGCCGGCGGCCTTTTGTGGGGTGTTGGGCTATAAACCTACCGCCAAACGTATCTCCGCCAAAGGTGTCATTCCGCTGTCGCCGGCGCTTGACCATATGGGTTTTTTCACTCAGGATATCGAGGGTTTGTCGCTGGCGGCCGGTGTTCTGTGCAAAGATTGGCGCAAGGTTACGCCTCCCGCTGAAAAGCCGGTACTCGGTGTTCCCGTGGGTTCGTATCTGGACAAAACCAGCCGGGAAGGCAGAGAGCATTTTCAAGCTGTGCAAAGCAAATTGCAGGCCGCCGGATTCACCGTAAAAGAAGTTGAAGCGATGCCCGATTTTGACGAAATTGTGGTGTGGCACAACGACATGATGGCCGGTGAAATGGCCCAGGTTCACGCCGAATGGTTTGAAAAATATCATGACCTGTACCACCCCAGAACCGCCTCATTAATTGAAAGAGGCCACCAGGTTGCGCCGGAATCAATCAGAGTGTTTCAAGCCGAACGCGAATGGCTGCGACAGGAATTGCGGGAATTAATGCTTAAACATGGCATTTCTGTCTGGATTTCGCCGCCGGCCCTGGGCACCGCCCCCGCCCGGCTTGATTTCACCGGCGACCCGGTGATGAATTTGCCGTGGACTTACGCCGGTATTCCGGTGGTCAATGTTCCGGCAGGGGTTGGTGAAAACGGCCTGCCCATGGGCCTGCAACTTGCCGCCGATTACAACCGGGATGAGCTATTAATGCCGTGGGCCAAACAGATTGCCGCTACATTAAGGAATGAGAATTAATTAACTGTCCCATTTCTGCGTACCCAGGGGGCATTATAATATTGCGTATTTCGTACTGCGTATTATTTCCTCATCTACGCAGTACGCAATATTGTGACATTTTCAAGTGAGACAATTATTTAATCCCTGTTCCTAAATGAAACTCCGTAGGCCAACCTGTTAGTTTGACCCGAGCAACCTAATAGTTTGTTCTACAATCCAAAATGATTGGAGAACCCCTCGACACCATTGTGGCAAAAAATTATTCCCCTCATTCAAAATAAGCAGCGGTTTGTGCTGACAACCCACAGCAATCCCGATTGCGATGCGTTGGGTTCGGAATTGGCGCTGGCGGAACATCTGCAAAATCTGGGCAAGCAGGTGACAATCCTCAATAGTGACGCCACCCCCACCACCTATCGCTTTTTAGACCCCACCCGAAAACTACAAAGGTATTCCTCCAAAAAACACAATACACTCATCAATGAAACCGAGGTGATTATTGTGCTGGATGCCTCCGGCAGCTGGAGCCGGGTGGGGCAGGTTGGCCAGGCATTAAAGCAGGCCGGCGCCGTAAAACTCTGCATCGACCATCACCCCGACCCCACCGATTTTGTTGATGTGGCTGTGGTCGATACCCATGCGGCAGCCACCGGTCAGCTTATCTACGATTTAATTTTGCAGATGGGGGGCAGTCTCTCCCGGATTATGGCTCAGGCGTTATATGCTGCCCTGCTGACCGATACGGGCAGTTTTCGATTCCCCAAAACCAGCCCGCAAACCCACCAAATAACCGCAAATTTACTGGCAGCCGGGGCGGTTCCGCTGTACATCTACAACCAAATTTACGAACAAAACTCATTGGGGTTGGTCCGGTTTAAGGGTCGCGTGCTGGACTCCATTCAAACGGCGGCCAAGGGGCGCATTGCCTACTACGCCATCACCAGAGCGTTGCTCAAGGAATACGGGGTTAAAAACTCTGAGATGGATGGGTTTGCCGGCCTGGGTCAGCAAATTGGCGGGGTGCAAGTCACCATTTTTTGCACGGAGGCCTCGGGCGGGCGGGTAAAAATCAGCCTGCGCAGCGATGGCAGCGTGGCCATCAACACCATTGCCCAAGCTTACGGGGGCGGCGGGCACGTCTCGGCAGCGGGGGCGCTGGTAGAAGGCAGCACCTTGGACCAGATTACCGTTGAATTAGTGGAAAAGGTCAGGGCACTGCTCCCCACGTAAAACCGTTCCCCATCCCTCAGAAAAAATCAAGTCAGCAATGTAGCAACCGGCCCGGCTGCTGCATTGCTGATAAAAAAGCGGCAGTTTCTCCGGGTATTTTAAACTCAAACACGTCGAGATGGGCATATTGCGGCTGCTTGAAAATAACAGGGTAGTCGCGCCGCCGCCGGTGGTACGTCGTAACGACCCACACCAGGATAGAATTTTTGCTCAAAAACGATTGTCGAAAACTCTCGCGATTGCCGGAAAAAAGATCTTCCCGCAGAAAGACCCGTTTTATTGTACGCCGAACCGCGCGCCACAGAACCAGGTGAAACGAGTAATTAAGCCAGATTACGGTGGTGGCTCGCCCCCACACCACCTCTCTTACCTTGCTGTAATTGCCGTCCAAAACCCATTCATCCGCCGCCACTGCCTTTTCAGTGAGCCGCTTTAACTCCTCAAGTGGGCGAGATTGCCAATCGGGCAGCCAATGAATGGCATCAAGCTCAATGTGCGACACGGTTAATGTTGATGCCAACTGGCGGGCCAACGTAGTTTTCCCCGAACAACTGGATCCAATAATCACCACCCGCAAAGGTTGCTTTAAACGCATCGGATAACCTTTTACCCTGCCGGAATTTTGATTTTCCTGGTTTCTGTTCAGCAAGCGTACAAATTCAGTGAACCCGTCAAAATCGCGCTCGGGCCGGTCTCTTGACCGCGCCCGCTTAGGTGGCCCGGTTGGAAACCGGCCACAGCACCGGGTTTACTGAACCTGTAACAGCAGGCTGCCAGTTTGTGGCAAAATCAGGGTAACCGTTCACCCCCCTACCAGAATTATGTCATTCCCGCATGCTTTTAGCGG
>CAYWSS010000670.1:0-3512 GCA_964460505.1 uncultured Caldilineaceae bacterium
GCATGCGGGAATGACATCTCAAAAGTTCCGTTCTCATTCTGTTTTCAGTATAGTTTTTATTCGCGTGCTATTTCCCTCAAAAAAGCACTTGACGCGGCTTGAAAGTTGTGTTATCATTCGCTTAGTTTGTTGACACAACCAACTAAGCGATTTGAGTACAAATATGCCTGTACAAAGACGTCCCCGCACCGGGAATCAAACATTGGTTCGCCAGATAAACCTGACGACAATTATGCGTTTTATCCACAAATCTGCGCCCATTTCCCGCGCAACACTGGCCGAAGTTACCGGCCTCAACAAAACTACAGTTTCCAGTTTAGTTCAGGAGTTAATTGAGGCGCGGCTTGTTCACGAAACCGGCTACGAAAGCGCCGGCACCGGCCGGCCGTCCATCAAGCTTGAGCTTGACCCCGATGCCGGATACATGATTGGCGCGGAGATTGGTGTCGATTTTGTATCGATTATTTGCACCGATTTCAGTATCAAACCCCTCTGGCAACAGCGAGAAATTATTCCGCCGGAAATGAGCCAATCCCAAATTATTGAGCAAGCGCTCAATTTAGTTCGGCAAGCCATTGCCGCAGTGGGAGACAGCCACGACCGGTTGCTGGGCGTGGCGCTTGGCGTTCCCGGGCTGGTTAAGCAAGATAACGGCATGTTGCTGTTCGCTCCCAATTTGAAATGGAGCGATGTCCCGCTAAAAACCATCTTTCACGAAGCGCTCAACGCGCCGGTATTTATTGATAATGAGGCCAACCTGGCCGCGCTGGGCGAACATTATTTTGGCGCAGGGCAGGGGGTTGACGAAATGCTGTTTGTCAGTGCCGGGGTTGGATTGGGCGGCGCGGTCATTCAGGGAGGACACCTGCTGAGCGGCGGCACCGGTTATGCCGGCGAATTTGGCCACATGACCATGAATCCCTCCGGCGAACTCTGCAACTGCGGCAACCGGGGCTGTTGGGAAACCATGGTCAGCCAATCGGCCTTGTTCCGCCGTATTAAACAAGCCATTGAAGTTGAGGGGCAAAATAGTGTACTCCTTACAATAATCGGCACCAAACTTGCCAACCTCACGGTTCCACTTGTAGTTGAGGCTATTCAACAAGGGGACACCGTAGCCCGCGAAGCGCTTGATTCAGTCGGACGCGATTTGGGAATGGGCATTTCTTCACTGGTCAACGCGCTTAATCCCAACCTGGTAATTTTTGGCGGGATTTTGAGTCTGGCCGGAGAGTACCTGCTGCCGGTAATCAATGCCCAGTTGCAACAGCGCGCCCTGATGTGGCACAGAAACGCCACCCGGTTAGTGCTGGCGCAACATGGGTCTGATGCTTGTGTCATTGGCGGCGTGGCCACAATTTACCATTCAATCCTGACCCACCCGTCCCAATTTACACCTTAAATAATCTATGGAGCAACGCTCCGAAAATCAAGACTAATTTTTCTGTAGTTAGGAAAGGATCCAAAAATGTATTCACCAACATCTGAACAAAAATTCACCTTTGGTCTGTGGACTATTGGCAACGTGGGCCGCGACCCCTTTGGCGAAGCCGTGCGCAACCCGCTCTCTCCGGCGGAGATTGTACGTATTCTGGGCGAGGTTGGCGCATGGGGTGTGAATTTCCATGATAATGATTTGGTCCCGATTGATGCCACACCGGCAGAAGCAGACAAAATTAAATCCAAATTCAGGAAAGCGCTGGATGACACCGGCCTTGTGGTTCCGATGGCTACCACCAACCTTTTCTCCGACCCGGTCTTCCGGGATGGGGCTTTTACCAGCAACAATCCCAAAGTGCGAGCCTACGCCCTGCAAAAAACCATGAACGCCATGGACCTGGGCGCTGAATTTGGGGCCAAAACGTACGTTTTCTGGGGCGGGCGCGAAGGTACAGAAACCGACGCCGGCAAAAATGCCCTCGACGCGGGCAAGTGGTTCCGCGAAGCGCTGAACTTTTTGTGCGAATACAACATTGCCCAGGACTACGGCTTTAAGTTTGCCCTGGAAGCCAAACCCAACGAACCTCGCGGCGACATCTACTTGCCCACTACCGGGGCAATGCTCGGCTTCATCGCCACGTTGGACCACCCGGAGATGGTTGGCGTAAACCCGGAAGTGGCCCACGAAACCATGGCCGGCCTCAACTTTATGCACGCCGTGGCTCAAGCCTGGGATGCCGGCAAACTGTTCCACATCGATCTGAATGATCAGAAAATTGGCCGTTACGATCAGGACTTCCGCTTTGGCGCAGAGAACCTCAAACAGTCCTTCTATCTGGTCAAATTCCTGGAAGATGTGGGATACAACGGCAGCCGCCACTTTGATGCTCACGCCTACCGCTCCTCTGACCTGAACGATGTTAAAGAATTTGCCAAAGGCTGCATGCGCACCTACATGATCCTCAAAGAAAAAGCAGAGCAGTTTAACGCTGACGAAGAAATCCAGACGTTGTTAGCCGAAATTACGGCAGATGACGGCTCGATGGATAGCTTCAAGGGTGCATTCTCCGCCGGCAAAGCGGCCGCATTGAAAGCCCACGACTTTGACCGGGTCGCTATGGGCAAACGCGGAATGCCCTACGAAAGACTCGATCAACTGGTCTTTGATTTGCTGATGGGCGCTCGGTAAATTAATGTCGCGTTGCGTGAGATGACGGATCACACAATACGTGTAGGCAACACGGACTCAAAAATACGAATATCAGACAGGATTAACAAGATTTACAGGATAAAAGCGGTAAAATAATCTTGTTAATCCTGTAAATCCTGTCAGAATTTTGTTTCTGGGTTATTTCCAAATTTCAAGATTACCTTTTAGTGCAACGAGGCAGCCCAATGGAGTTCATCCCGGTTGAACGTCCCGCAGGCGATTTTCAACAATCCCTTACCCTACCTCAACTTGAGCAACTGTGTACCCGCGCCTTTGGATCGAAAACAGTTATCACGTCGATTCGGGAAATCAGCTCCGGCAAATTTAACAACACCTACCTGATAAAAATGAACGGCCATCAGCCGGTTATTTTGCGGGTATCACCTCATCCTTCGGCGGAAGTTTTTGCCAACGAGGTCAATCTGCTGCGCCGAGAATATGCGCTTCAGCCCTATTTCGCCACCATCGCTCCCCTCCTGCCCCACAACATCACCGTCGATTTCAGCCGGCAGATTCTGGACCGCGACTACGTCTTCCAATCCTTCATTGAAGGTGAAGTGTGGGACGAAGTACAGGAGCAGTTGAGCGAAACAGAAAATAACGCGCTGTGGCACCAATTGGGTGAAATCGCCCAACAAATTCACAGCGTCAGCGGCCCCGCGTTCGGTTTTCCCTATCCGCAACAACAGTTTCCCCGCTGGAGCGATGCCGTACTGAACATTGCCGAGAGTATGCGAGACAACCTGATTTCGCTCAACCTGGATACCTCCGGCACCGAACCCTATCTCGAGGCCGTGAGCGCCGGTCGCGAATTTTTGGATGAGTTTGTCACACCCTACCTGATCCACGGAGATTTGTGGCC
>CAYWSS010000671.1:0-3512 GCA_964460505.1 uncultured Caldilineaceae bacterium
CGTTTTTACCCCCCCTCAATCCCCCCCCGAATCGGGGGGGAAGTTAAGTCCTCCCTCCTGAGGGGGAGTTAGAGGGGGGTAAGTAGTTACAAATTTGGATGGTTTAAATTTTCAATGACTAATGAACGCAGTTTTGGACGTTTCTCTGAAAATCACGCTGCACCTGCTTATCACGGCGCGTTTAATTATGCTGAACTCGAGAGACTGAACCTCAACCCGGATGAGGTCCTGGATTTTAGCGTAAACAGCAATCCGTACGGGCCGTCTCCATCTGTGCTGCCCGCCCTGGCAACCGTGCCCGTCGACCGCTATCCGGACCGGGAAGCTATCGCTCTGCGGCGGGCGCTTGCGGCGCAACTGAATATTGGGTTCGAGAACATTGTTATCGGCAACGGCACCGCCGAGCTGTTTTGGCTGCTGGCGTTTGTTACCCTGTCACCGGGCAACCGGGTGTTGATTGTTGGCCCAACCTTTGGCGAATACAGCCGGGTGTCGGCCATAATGGGGGCTGAAATTATTGAAAAATCCGCCCGGCCCGGCGACTTTGCCGTTAACGCCGGCCAGATTGCCCTTGCTCTGCGGGAGACTGCGCCAAAATTAGCCTTTGTCTGTAACCCAAACAATCCAACCGGGCAAGCTTTGCCTGTGGAACAGCTTGCCGGATGGGCCGGCCAACAGCCGGACACCTTGTTTGTGGTGGATGAATCTTATCTTGGGTTTGCTCCCGCCATGCCATCCGCGCTTACCGTACAGGCTGCCAACATTCTGGTCATCCGTTCGATGACCAAAGATTACGCTCTGGCCGGTTTGCGATTAGGCTATGCCGCCGGCGTCAATCGCCCGCTTGTCGAGGCCATAGCCTCGGTGCGTCCGGCCTGGAATGTAAATGGTCTGGCCCAGGCCGCCGGACTGGCCGCCATGCGCGATGAAGCCTATATGCAGAATTGCCTGTCGAAGCTATATTGCGCAAAATCTCAACTTGTGGCCGGGTTGACCAAATTGGGATTCAATCCGCTGCCTTCCGCCACTCATTATTTTTTGCTGTCTGTACCGGAAGGGGCCGCCCGGTTCAGAATGAAACTGCTGGCCCACAACATCATGGTGCGCGATTGCACCTCGTTTGGGCTGCCCGATACCGTGCGCATTGCCACCCGCCGAGAGGAAGATAATGAGCGTTTGCTGGCGGCTGTGATGCGTGAAACGTGATGCGTGATAAGACTGCTTTTCACTCGCCACGCATCACGCATCACGCTCCCGGTCTCTCAAAAATCTTGCCACACAGACCACCGCCACACACAGCCCCACACAGACATCGGCCAGCCGCAGCGCCCGCCGGACAGCCTGGGCATTCAGTGGCTGTTGCCCGCCTTCCAGCGCATAAACATCTTGCTTGGTTAAGGTAATTTCCAACGCCCCGGCAGCGGCCCCCATCGTCCACCCGGCGTTGGGGCTGGATGTGCGCCGGTGCTGCGTAAGCATCGTCTGGGCGGCGCGCTGCATGTTTTCTCCTGTGATCCACCCGGCGGCAACAAACATCCAGCCCGCCAGCCGAGCCGGAATCCAGTTAAAAAAATCATCCAGCAGGGCCGGGAATTTGCCCAACTGCTCAAACTCTGGCGTGCGGTAGCCCCACATCGCATCGGCGGTGTTGACAAAACGATAGCTCCACGCGCCCGGTAATCCTCCCACGGCGTATGCAGCCAGCGGCGCAACCACGCTGTCGGTTACATTTTCGGCCAGCGATTCGATGGCCGCGCCCACCACTTCTGTCTCGGTTAACCGGCTGGTGTCCCGGCTGACCAGATGCCACGACAGCAATCGCCGCGCTTTCGGCAGGTTGTCTGCGGCCAGCGCTTCCGGAATTTCTTTGACGGCCTGCCGCAGGTTGCGGTAAGCCAGGGTAAATTTGAGCAGGAGGGCGGATACCAGAATTGCCGAAGGTGATGAATTGCCGAAGGTGGTGAATGGGGCGGAGCGAAGAAGTTGCCCCGGCAAAGTGAACAGGGTGATGCCGGCCATTATCCAGGCCGCGCCAAACCAAAATCGATACTGTGGCGGGGCATTTCGTCGCCCGGCAGTGAGCCAGTTGCCCATCAGCACCACAGGATGAAACCGGTTGGGCGGGTCGCCAAAAAGCAAATCCAACCCCAGGGCCAACAGAATAACCAGTGCCCGATACACGATAGAATTGCCTCCAATGAATAAGCGAATAAGCGAATCTGCGAATGGACGAATTTGCGAAGGAATGAGTTGTCTCCTGGGCGTTTCGCTGACTCGTTTATTTGCCCCAGATAATTTGGCGCAAGGCATCCATATCCAGATGCGCCCGCACATGGTCGGCCAATCGATTGTAGGCGTGCTGCCGGTTAAATAGTTGCCCGTCGTTTTGCCGGCCGAGGCTGTTTAGCCAGGCGTGGCGCAGGGCATCGTTGTTAAAAATGCCGTGCAGATAGGTGCCCCAGATACGCCCCCCGGCAACAACCACCCCGTCGGCACGCGCCCTACTTTCCGATGCAATATGGCACAACACCGATTCCGGGCCGGCGCCCAACGCTTCGGTGCGCCCCATATGGATTTCGTAACCGGTGATGGGCAGCCCGCTTAAGACGGCCAGCGGGCCGGTGGTGGCCTGTACGGTTGCCTGCACCTGCACCGTGCGTTTGTCTCCGGCAAAGATGGTTTCAACCGGCAGCAACCCCAGGCCGGTGGTGCGGGTGCCGGGCGCGGCTTCTCTACCGTCGGGGTCGAACAAACTCTGCCCCAAAATCTGGTAGCCGCCGCAGATGCCAACCACAGCGGTGCCGCGTTCTGCCAGCCCCCCGATTTTTTCAGCCAGCCCGCTTTTGCGCAGCCAGGCCAGGTCCGGCAGGGTCATTTTGCTGCCCGGCAAAATAATGGCCGCCGGCGCGCCGAGTTCTCCGGCGCGCTCCACAAACCGGACGTGGACGCCCGGCTCATTGAGCAGCGGGTCGAAATCGTCAAAATTAGAGATGCGCGGTAGCCGGATGACCGCAATGTCCACTGCGGCTTCGTTATCGCTTTGTCCCCGCTGCATCTCATCGAGCGCCACCGAATCCTCGGCGGCCACCCCGATGTGCGGCAGGTGGGGAATTACGCCCAACGTTGGCGTGTTGAATGCCCGCGCCTGCAGCATGGTCAGGCCATCGCCCAGCAAACTCACATCGCCCCGAAATTTGTTGATGACAAAGCCCTTGACCAGCGTCCGCTCTTCCGGCTCCAACAGCACCATGGTGCCCACCAGCGCGGCAAACACGCCGCCCCGGTCTATGTCGCCCACCAGCAGCGTGGGCGAGTTGGCGTATTGCGCCACGCGCATATTTACAATATCGCCCGCTTTCAGGTTGATTTCAGCCGGGCTGCCGGCTCCCTCCATAATGACCAAATCGAAGCGGCTGCGCAGCCGGTCCAGCCCCGCCGTGACCTGTTTACACAAAAACGGTTTGAGGCTGTACCAGTGTTCCGCGTGCATGTGCGTGTGCGCTCCGCCGGTG
>CAYWSS010000672.1:0-3509 GCA_964460505.1 uncultured Caldilineaceae bacterium
GCCCCCCACTAACACCCCGGCTCCGCCGCCGCCAACATCTCCACCCCCGCCGCCCCCCAGTTCTGGCCCAACTGTGGTTATCGATTTGCCGGGGGGCGATACTGTGGGACAGGGTGATAAGATTAAATTTACAATTACCGTGTCAGACCCGGATGGGGTGAGCAGTTTTGTGTGGGGTGTGTTTGCTCAAAACGGTTCGCCGCTGGGGCTGGGCGGTGACAAGGGATGCGGTAACTCGGGGCAGTGCAGCCTGGGGGACGATTTTAGAGCAGAACTGCCCGGTCAATTTTTTATTGGGGTAGATGCGGTGGATTCAAAAGGCAATACGGTTAGGGAAATCAAACAGCTTTATGTAGGTTAAGTAGTTATCAGTGAAATTCTTGCACAATAAGCAAGAAAATTTACCGCAGAGGGCGCAATGGACGCAGAGTTTTTTTATTTTAATTTTCTTTGCGTTCTCTGCGCGCTCTGCGGTTAAGAAATTCCTGTTTAGGTCCGGTTCGTCCGGGTTAGGGGTTTTTAAAAATAAACATGGGGCGTATTGTTTTTTACCTTTACCGTTTGGCCGGCGTTATTGTGCCGCAAATTTACCCATCGGTAGGCTACGCCATCTGCCGCGGGTTGGGGGAACTTCTTTACCAAATTAATAGCCGGGCGCGGAATAATGTGCGGGCTAACTTGCAGCGGATTATGGGGGCGGGTACCTCGAAAACGGAGATTAACCGCCGCACCCGGTTGGCCTTCAACAATATCCTGTACAACTACTTTGATCTGTTCAGATTACCCAAATTAACAGATAAAGTGGTTGACCAATTGGTAACCGTACAGGGGTGGGAAAATGTGGAAGCGGCCCTGTCCGAGAAAAAAGGCATCGTCATAACCTCGGCTCACTTGGGAAACATTGAGGTGGTGCTGTACGCTATGTTGCTGCGGGGTCTGAAGATTACCATCCCCGTAGAGCGGGTTGAGCCGCCGGAACTGTTTGAGTATCTTACCGCCCTGCGGATGAGCAAAGGTTTGCAGCTTATCCCCATCGACGGGCCTCTGTTGCCGTTGCTTCGCACCCTGAAAAGGGGAGGTGTGGCCGGATTAGCCGGTGACAGAGATATAACCGGCACCGGCCGGCGCGTAGATTTTTTTGGATATCCGGCGCAATTGCCGGACGGACACATTCGGCTGGCTGTAAAAACCGGGGCGCCGTTGGTGCTTGGTTTTAGCCGCAGAAACGCAGACCATTCATACCGCGCCTATTTTTTGCCCCCCTTTCACCCACCTGCACAAGGCACTGAGCAGGAGCGGATAACCGCCGGGATGAAATATATTCTAAATGAAATGGAACTGGCAATTGCTCAAACTCCGGAGCAATGGGCCGTTACCGTACCCATCTGGAAAGAACGATAAAAAACCAAACCTACCGGAGTTACGCACCTGAGGGCCGGCGGCCCAATTTGTAACCCATGAAAATAGCGCTGGTATCCCCATACGATTTTTCCTATCCGGGTGGAGTAACAGAACATATAGTTGCTCTGGCCAACGGCGTAAGACAACGCGGGCACTCCGTGCAAATCTTAACCGCCTGCTCCAAAAATAAAAACCGGCGATATCCGGGCATCCAGCCGGTTACAACCCGGGTAGCCCGCTTTCCAATTGGGGGAACAATTGCCCGTATTGGAATATCGCCGCGAAGTTTTTTTAGAATAAGAGAGATTCTACACCGGCAAAAATTTGATGTCATTCATTTGCAAGAACCGCTTACACCCGGTATTCCCTGGTGGACACTTTTGCTGGCCCATCGATTGCCAAATACTGTTACCGTTGGCACCTTTCACGCCTACCGCGATAAACCCAATTGGCTTCACCGCAGCGGGCATGCGGTTTTAGGTAAATTTTTTACCCAACTTGATGGCTTGATTGCTGTATCCGGCGCGGCCCGTGACTTTGCCACCCAGATGTTTCCCGGTGATTATCAGATTATCCCCAACGGAATCGATCTGAAGCGATTTGGCAACAGGCACCGAATACTCAGCCATGCCGGGGTACCCAACTCACCAAAATCAACCATTCTCTTTGTTGGCCGGCAGGACAAACGAAAAGGATTTTCTACGCTGTTTGAGGCGTTCCTGAAAATCAAACCAGACTACCCACACCTGAAACTACAGGTGGTGGGGCCGTTTGAATGCCATGTTAAAAATTTTTATCAGAAATTGGCCCGGAAACAGGGTGTAACTGATATTCAATTTACGGGTTATATCTCTCCAGAGAAGGTGCCCGATTATTATCACAACGCCGATATTTTTTGTGCGCCTTCAATTGGGTTTGAGAGCTTTGGCATTGTTTTACTGGAGGCCATGGCCGCCGGAATTCCGGTGGTGGCCTCAGACATTGTGGGGTATCGCGCAGTGGTAAAGGATGGCCGCGAGGGATTGTTGGTGCCGCCGGGACAGGTAGATACGCTGTCCAAGGCATTGCGACACCTGCTCGATCACCCGGAGCAACGGCGCAAGATGAGAAAGTTTGGCATCGAGACAGCCAGGCAATATAGTTGGGATCAAATTATTGACAAAATTCTAAATGTGTACGTAAATACAATTGAGACTCGCTCCGGGCCATCCGGAACCGAAGCAATTTTACTTTCTGAACCTGATAAGAAGCCGCAAGGCCGCGCATTACGTGCGTATCCTTGCGCCGCGCCGCGCGTGTTAAGTGTGCCCGACAGGGTGGGCGCACAACGGAGGACAATTAACGATGTTTAGCGAAGTCGTACGAAAATATAGCCGCAAATTTCTGGAACCACTGGCTCGATTTATTAGCGCCACAAATATTTCTCCAAACGTGATTACCGTCATTGGATTTTTGCTGATGGTTGGGGTGGCGTTTGTATTGGCCTGGGGATATTTTCTGTTGGGTGGAATTTTGATTACGGCCTTTGCCATATTTGATGGCATTGACGGCGCGCTGGCCCGGATGACGGAACGCACCTCCCGCTTTGGCGCATTTCTCGATTCTACACTGGATCGCTTCTCTGAAGCGATTATTTTTTTAGGGTTGTTTATTTATTTTATATCGCAGGGACAAAATCTCGAACTGATCCTGATTTATGCTACCGTGGTAGGCTCTTTGATGGTCAGTTACGCGCGGGCCCGGGCCGAAGGGATTGGCGTAACTTTAAAAGATGGCCTGTTTACCCGCTTTGAGCGCATTTTTGTGCTGGTCGTGGGCTTGTTGTTTAATCAGGTTACTATTGCCTTATTTGTTTTGGCAGTCTTCTCAAACCTCACGGCCATCCAGAGAATGTACCTGGTCTGGCGTATTACCGGTGGTGAAAAAGGCGGCTGATTAATCTCAAAGAGTGGCAGGGTCACAAGGTGCAGGCCGCAGGGTTAGTAATTTGCAACTCTGCGACCCTGCAACCTGTATTCAGAAAATTCCCTTTCACGGGTGCCCGTCGATTTTTTGCGGGATAAAACGCGGATGACGCGGGTAACTGTAAATTATAATAATGAAATCCG
>CAYWSS010000673.1:0-3506 GCA_964460505.1 uncultured Caldilineaceae bacterium
CTGAAGTTAAGAGGGCACTATCAGTATTATGGTATTCGCAGTAACACTCGCCGGCTTGAGGAAATCCATCAACAGGCGATGAGAGGGTGGAGGTACTGGCTCAACCGCCGTGACAATCAAAGAAAAAACGATGCCAGTTGCGCATCGTTTTTGTTTTGAAAGCGTAGATACAATTGGCGCTACAATGGCTCCAAAGCAACCTGTTCTAAATCAGGATTGCCGGTGGCATACCGCCCCGATTTGGCTAACCGTATCCATTTCCCGTTTACTTTTACCCGCACCACATCCGCCGTAAAATCGGTATTGGTGCCTAACGTATCTTCGTTGCTCATTAAGCTGGAGCCTACCCCGTACACATCTACCGGCACATCCAGTTCTTCAAACCAGGAAATCTTGGTGGGGCTAAACCCGCCGCTGACCACAATTTGAACATTGCTGCAATATTCTCTGGCTTTTTCTCGCCAGTGCGCCGTTAAATCCCAGTTAAGCCAGGCATTATCAAGGGCTTGCCGGACCAGCCAACACAGCCGCGGATTGACTCCATTGTCCAGTTTTTTATCGCCCAGCGGGGGCACACTAATATCGCGCTGGCTGCCGGAGGTATCCAATCGCACGCCGTACAATTTGTATTTTCCGGCTTCTGTTGTGTTGCCGGAGTCAATAAACGCCTGGTATCGATCAAACATAGCCTTTAACACGGCCAGGCTGGTGCCCACGGAATCGTTGTTAAAATCTACCAGGGCAATGCGAGGTTGTTCCAGCGGGCGAACCGCGGCAAAAGCCAGCATCGCTTCGACCGTGTCTCCTAAAAAGCATGCAATGGCGGCATGGGCTACGGTGCCACCGCCCAATCCTCCCCACCAGTCTCCCTGAGCATCGGTAGAGACTATGGAACTGACCTTTTGCTGGTAATCCTGATTAAAGCGATGCACGCCAATGTCGTAGGCATAGCCATCGGCGGCCTGCAATTCATGCCCATCAAACCGAGCCGGAAAAAAGAGCACCGGCTTGCCGCGGGCGGCTTCCAGAGTGTTGTAAACGTTGGTTGCAATTCTACTGGCCCGGGCCAGGGCACCCAAAATGGGCGTTTCCAGCAGGGCAAAATCACGGTAACGTCCCCTAACTCTGAGTACCGGTTGCACCTTGCGGGGGTCTCCATTGTAGCGGGTCTTTACTCCGTCCTGAACGGCCTCTACCCGTAGTTTGTCCCACGTTTCTACAAACAAGGTGTCATCTGCATCGTTAAAATAGCCGGTGCAGTAGCGTAACATGCCCAAGGCTTTATCAACACCGGCAACAATAGCCCGGGGCTGGCGGCGGGTAAAGAACTGCATTTCCACTTCGATATTGCCCGTTAAAAGGTTATCCGGATTTATATTCAGGTTGTTTAAATATGAGGATCGGCCGGCAAATTGATAATTATTACTGGCCAGTACCTGAAGGGTTTGGGCAATGTTAACAAAATATTTATCAGAATACCACCCTTGCCTCATTCTTTCAATATCAAGCTTGAAAGTGCTGTTTGTTAAGCGTTTTCCATTAAATATAGACATAATTTTTTTTGATTACTTCAATTGCCGTTGTTTTAGAAAAGCATCGGGCGAGGTGGACAACATTGGATAATCAACCTTTTTCTGCCCGGCGGCATCAACAACAAACCTGGCACCGGATAACTCTGGGGGTGTGTCAGAAACCAACAGCGGGCTGGCTATTTGGATACCTGGATTGTTATTTTGAACAGAAGCGGTTGAGGGGGTAGGCGTGGGCAATAATGGGCCTTCCCACCAGGCCACATTATCAACAAGTATGCTGCTGGCTAATTGAGAATCGGCCACTGTTTTTATTTGCACGGTTATATTTTCGCCGTACAACGTTGGGCCGGGAAATCCTGCCAACGGATCGATGGGGAACAAGAATACATACCAGCCGGTTCCATCGGCAACGGTACACAGATCGTAATAGCTAACGTACACCATCTTCTGCCCGCCGAATGATTTTACAGCGCTGTCACTACAACCGGACCGATCACTTTCGTTGACGCAAACAATCATTCCCCCCAAATCTATGCCAAGCTTATCAAGCGTGCCGGATGTGGCATGGCGTAAATGGCCGGCCAGAAACTCATCCCTGTCCTTTGGGCTGGGAAAACTGCTGGTTGGATATAAATCCGTAGCGCATACAGAATCATACGATTGTCTTTGTATTCTGTGCCCCAGAAAATAGCGCCGGTATTCACCTTTATCAGGGTCTGGCACGGTAAATTGCCGTTCAATGTAAGATATCTCGCTGTTGTCTCCCCCTAACCAGACATACCAGCTACCACTATAGGCCCCGCCGGGCGCCTGAGGATCGCCTTCATTTTCACCCAGGATCAGATCGTACTCCAGCAAGGAAAATTCTTTCCAGCTACCCCGATTATCCTCAAAGTCTCCATCTTCAGCTATTTCTCTGGTGGCCGTAGGCATGTTGGTTGGGGTTAAGGATGGCTTGGGGGTAACGGTTGGGGTTGGGGTATCTGTGCTGCCGGGAGGTGGCGTGGGCGTATCGGTACTGCCGGGCGGGACGGTGGGGGTGCTTGTTGGGGCCGGCGTGGGGGGATCGACAATGGGGGTGTTGGGCGGTGTGGAAGCGCTGATTCCCAGAGATTGGAGCGGGACAGGCGGGTCCATGATTGGGCCAAAAGCATCAATAGAAGGATAGGGGATGATAACCGGAAACTTAAGAATGAGTGGCAGAAAAGAGAGAAAAGAACCCGAAAATGATGTAACTTCATCCCCGGTTTGAGCGCCGGTAATCAGGTTGGTTTGTCTTAATTGCACGCTAAAATTATCAAATTCGGGGGTTGCGTTAATGCTGCCGGCGGGGGACTTGTATTGAATTTCCCAATCCAACACCCGCACTGCCGTAGGTGCAGCAGCGCTGTCTGAATTTGATGCAGACGCAGCATAACCCGTTAACAGGCTGGACATCAACAATATTATAAGTACCGGAGATGTCCAGAAAAGGAACATCCCCATTTTTCGTAGTATACGGAACAATGCGCCCGGCATCATTAAATCACCTCCGACCAAACAACAACATCCTGAGGCGCTCACTTTGTTGAGCAAATCACATACCTAACCTACTGCTATATTACCCGATAACCAGCATTATGTCCAATCAAAATATGGTGTTATGTAAAGACAAACTGCTATAGAGGTTTAGATAAGTTATTATATCCACAGATTTGCGCATATCCGCACAAGCTGTATCATTTTAGCATTGGATGACGATTATTTTACCGCCAAGCAGCCATTTACCGCTTGCTGAATACTCTCATTCAAAATCTTCTGCCACACATCTGATGTTGGTCAGCAGGCAAAACCCGTTGCAGTTGCCACCACAAATTACGGGCGCAACGTGTCTCCTCAATAACCTGGGGTATAGCATCCCCCCCGAAAAATCGAGAAGATACCTGTAAACCTATCTGTGTTGCCAAAAAAAGGTAATGTGAAATGAATATGATT
>CAYWSS010000674.1:0-3505 GCA_964460505.1 uncultured Caldilineaceae bacterium
ACGGGGGTGAGGGCAATTTTCATTCCTGGTGGTGAACGCAGTTAATGATAACTCCTATGAAATTAGTGAAATTTGTGGCAGATAATACGCTTTTTATAGAGCGATCCTGTAAACTACCGGAGAGCCAAAAATCTCAGTTTGAATCTTGCGGCAAACCAGGATTCGCTAACTGCACAGGTCGAAAAATTTGGAAAGGAAATCAATGAATTCCACGTTCACCCCAACTTTAAAAGCAACGCTGGTTGGCGCTACCGCCATTTTGATGTGGGCCACGTTGGCCCTGTTTACCGCGCTCAGCGGGGCTGTGCCGCCATTTCAACTTACGGCGATGTCCTTCACCATCGCATTTTTTATTGGGCTGGCGCTCTGGCTGAAAAAAGGGGGGAACATCCTGCACCGGCTGCGACTGCCCAAACGGGTGTGGGCTTTGGGTATCTGTGGCCTGTTTGGCTACCACTTTTTCTATTTTGTGGCCCTGCAAAACGCCCCGGCCGTAGAAGCCAGCCTGATTGCCTACCTGTGGCCGCTGCTGATTGTGGTCTTTTCGGCCTTCCTGCCCGGCGAGGGATTGCGCTGGTTTCATCTGGTTGGGGCCTGTATCGGTTTTGTCGGGGCGGTGCTGCTGGTTACCAAAGGTCAATCCTTTGCCTTCGAGTCGCAGTACGCGGTGGGGTATCTGGCCGCTGTGGTCTGCGCCCTCACCTGGTCCACCTATTCCGTCGGGTCCCGGCTGTTTGGCCACATCCCCACCGATGCCGTAGGCGGCTTTTGTGGAGTTACGGCGCTGCTGTCGCTGGGGTGCCATTTGCTGTTTGAAGAAACCGTACTGCCCACCGGCGGCGCGTGGTTGGCCATCCTCTGCCTGGGCTTGGGGCCGGTGGGGGTGGCGTTTTTTACCTGGGATTACGGCGTGAAGCGCGGCAACATCAAAACCTTGGGCGCGCTGGCCTATGGCGCACCGCTGTTGTCAACGCTGCTACTAATTGTTTTTGGTCTGGCCGGGGCAAGCTGGGTGATAGCCGTCGCCTGTCTCTTTATTGTGGGCGGGGCAGTTTTGGCCTCCGGCGATTTTTTCCAAAAAGAAGCCGTGGCCACCGATGCGGCTCAATTGTAAAACGGATGCGCTGCGCCGTGTCGCCGGAGTGTGCGCTCTCCGAAAATAGTACCAAAATATTAAATCGTATCTTTGGCGAGGTTGTTTTCGAAGAGGCCAGGGTTGGAAGTTAGTATTTTCCTGACTCCCAGCCCCTAACCCCTGTTTTCACAAGGAGCAATTACCCGCTCGCAGTCAGCCTGGCAGCGATAGCGGAGTGGCGTTAAGGCGGCGCTCCACTGCGTTGCGGGCGAGACTACAACATTTTATACAAGGAAAAATAATGACAAAATTTATCCCGCAGGAACTGTACTACCAAATTCTGGAAAATATCCCCATTGCCTGTGTTGATGTGGCTATTGTGGCGCAGGGAGCGGTGCTGCTGGTTAAACGGCTGGATGCCCCGGCCAGAGGCGAGTGGTGGGTGCCGGGAGGGCGCGTGTTCAAAGGTGAAATGATGAAAGAGACTGCTATCCGCAAAGCGCGGGACGAGGTGGGCCTTGCCTGCCACGTGGGGCCAATTATTCACACCGCGGAAACCATCTTCCCCGATGGGCCGGGCAAGATACCGGTGCATAGCATCAATAGCTGCTTTTTCCTCTATCCGGTCGATCCCGATTTTGCGCCCCGCCTGGATGACCACCACCACGACTATCGCTGGGTCAACCACATCCCGGCAGGACTGCACCCCTACGTGGAACGCTGCCTGATGGGCGCGGGGCTGTCCAAAATCCAGGTTTGATTCCCCCTACAGCTTAAAACTTTCGCCTCGTTCAGGCACAAATACTTCGGGTACATTCTGCATAAATGCGGCCTTGGCCAGGGCCTGGGCGTTTTCCGGTTCGCCGTGAACCAGAAATAACTTTTTGAGATTGCTGCGCAACTGGGCGGCCTTTAGCCAGCGGAGCAGGCCGTTGTGGTCGGCGTGGGCAGAGTAGCCGTCTATTTTCAAGACTCTGGCCTTGACCGGATATTTTTCGCCGAAAATGGGGACCTCTGAATTTCCTTCCAGAATTTTGCAACCCAGCGTATGTTGAGCTTGAAATCCCACAAATAAAATGGTGTTGCGCGGGTTGGTGATGTTATTTTTCAGGTGGTGCAAAATACGGCCCGCTTCGCACATGCCCGAGGCACTGATGATCACCGCCGGGCGGTCGAGCGTGTTGAGTGCCTTTGAGTCGCGTACATCCCGGATGTAGGTTACGCTTTCAAAACCAAACGGATCCTGGCTGTTGGATTCGTCCAGAAATTCCAGCGTATTTCGATCGTACAACTCCGGATGCAGGCGGAAGATTTCGGTGGCGTTTACGGCCAGTGGGCTGTCGACAAAAATATCCAATTTTGGGATTTCTTTCTTGGCAATCAGGCGGTGCAGCGTGAAGACAATTTCCTGGGTGCGGCCTACAGCAAAAGAGGGGATAATCAGCTTGCCACGCGCCTGGCAAATATCAAGCACGGCCCGTTTCAGGGCTTCTCTGGCCTGGTCCGGGGTTTCGTGAAAGCGCTGGCCATAGGTGCTTTCCATAATCAGGTAATCCACGCTTTCTACAATATCGGGGTCGCGCAGAATGGGTAGATTTTGGCGGCCCACATCGCCGCTGTAGGCCAGACGTTTAAATTGCCCGTACTCGTCAATATCCAGCGTCACCGAGGCCGAACCGAGCATATGTCCGGTTTCTCTAAAATGGGCTTCGATGCCGGGCACAACCTGAAACGGCCGTTTGTAGCCAATGGTCTGAAACAGGTTGAGCGCATCCAGTACATTTTCCTCGGAATAAAGGGGCTCGAAGGGGGCTTTTCCCTGCTTTTTGCGCCGTTTGTTGACATACTTTACATCATGTTTCTGGATAAAGGCAGAATCCCGAAGCATCACTGCGCACAGGTCTCGGGTGGCGGGGGTAGACCAGACAGGGCCTCGATAGCCCTGCTTAACCAGCGAGGGGATGTTGCCGCTATGGTCAATGTGAGCGTGGGACAAAATCAGAGCATCGATTTTGGAATAATCAAACGGGAGTTGGCGATTTAGCTCAAACGCTTCTTTTCGATGCCCCTGAAACATGCCGCAATCGAGCAGAACATTGTTCCCGTTTACCTTGACCAAGTGCATTGAGCCGGTCACAGTTTGCGCCGCGCCCCAGAATTCAACCTTCATTGGTTTTCTCCTGAATTTTCTGGTGTATTTGATTTTCGCATAGTGATATTGCTATAAAACTTCCCGCGCAAGCAAGCGTAACCGTTCAGTTCCCCCACCTTGTTCCCACGCTCCAGCGTGGCGCTTTGCGTACATACCCAGCCTCGTTCCAATGCTCCAGCATTGGAACAAGAGATGACGGGGGGTGAATAATTACAAGCAAGCAGCAATTTAGATGTAACCATTCAGCCCCCTGTGTCATTCCCGCATGTAGTAAGCGG
>CAYWSS010000675.1:0-3504 GCA_964460505.1 uncultured Caldilineaceae bacterium
AACCGCGACAAGCGACATAAAAAAGCGTTCCTGAAAAAGTGTCCGGTAGTGAATTATTTGGATACATTGAAGCACTCCAGAAAAGTTTTCACCCAACGATTTGCGTATTGCGTAAAGAAGGGGCTAATATGCAATACGGATATTATTTGGGAAAAAACTTTTCTGGACATCTATACTGAAAACAGAATGAGAACGGAACTTTTGAGATGTCATTCCCGCGTGCTTTTAGCGGGAATCCACACTTGCAGGCCCCGCTGGATGCCCGACCGCAGGTACATTTGGGCATGACACCTCATCTTTCTAAAAAGTTCCGGGTTCAAACTAATCTCAGTATAATAACTGATTTCTGCTGGTACAAATTCTTTGCGCAATGCCCTTGAGCCGTATAAAATTACAGGAATACGATCGGCCCAAAAAATTACTGTCAGGCAGGCTATTCTGGGCGAATGGAGGTTCGCCGTCATCTCCCCTAATTTGAAATAATAACCGGCCTCTCCCCCGGTGCTTAACAACCCCACACAAGGACAAACCAAACATGGAAAATGATAATTTTCGCTTTGCAGTCTATCTTATTCCTCCCTATTCCATTGCTCAAAAAGTTGCAAACGTACACAGCGTACTTCGCAAACAATTTGGCTTTATCGCCGCCGGCCAGTTTCAGGTGCACGCCACCATCAAAGGCTTTTTCAAGAAAATCGAGGGCGACATACAACCGATGGTCGAGCGGCTGGATGACGTTTTTGCCCATCAATCGCCAATTCCGGTTCAGTTTAATGGATATCGCATTGATAAGGTGGGCATCGGTTTGAATATTACGCGTCGGGACGGCCGGCAAAATCAAGAACTGGCCCGGTTTCGGGAGCGCGTAGTCGACGCGGTGCGCCCCTTTATTGCCCCCGATTGCGATTTTGTTGAAAAGGATCTGGGGGCGCCGTTTGCCGCCCACATCACGCTTGCCTTCCGCGACATTCCCGTTGCGCTGCAGGAAGATGTTCTGGCTTACCTGCAAGAGGCAGAGTTACCCACGGAGCCGTTCAGCGCGGACACATTTCACCTTTTGCAATTCTTTAGCCAGGATTGGCCCGGTGATTGGGAACAAACCCTCACCTGGAAATTATTAAAAAGCTGGCGGCTGCCGGCCTCCACCAAATTTTAGAGGACAACAAACAATGGCAACTGACAAAAAGAAAACCATCGGCTTTTTTCATTATCAGGTGGGCAGCACCGACGGCGTTTCGCTGGAACTGGAAAAATGGCGGCAGGTCTTTAAGGAAATGGGCCACGCCACCTGGCTCTTTGGCGGCGATGTGGGCCTTTCTGACGGCATCCTGATTCCGGAAATGTTCCACCATTCGCCTCTGGCCCAAAAACTGTCGCGGGCCACATTTTTTAAATTAGATGAATATAACGAGAATGAACAGGCCTACCGGCGCGAACTGTTTGCGCAGGTTGACCGGCTGGAGACGATTTTCAAAGCGCACATCAAAGAAAAAGGGATTGATATACTGGTGCCCCAAAACGTGTGGTCGGTAGCGGCCAACCCGCCGGTGGGGATGGCGCTGGCCCGCATTATGCGCCAGATGCAGATCCCTGCGCTGGCCCACAACCACGACTTTTTCTGGGAACGGCACGATGGTATCGGCCTGCCCAGCAAAACTGCCATCGATTACGCTTTTCGGGATTTACCCCCGCGTCATCCGCTGGCCAAACACGCCGTTATCAACAGCCTGGCCCAAAAACAACTATTGGAGCGACGGGGAATCGAGGCCACGGTAGTGCCCAATATTTTTGATTTTAATGAGCCGCCCTGGCCGGTAGATGATTACAACCGCGATTTCCGGCAGCGGATTGGCTTGCGGGACAACGACCTGTTTATTTTACAGGCCACCCGCATTGTCACCCGCAAAGGCATCGAGATGGCCCTTGATTTTGTGGGTGCCTTGAATACACCCCATCGCCGGGAAAAACTGAAATCCGGCGGGCTGTACGATGGCCGCTCCTTTACGGATGACAGCCGCATTGTTTTTGTGCTGGCCGGATATGCCGCCGACGATGACACCGGCTACGTAAAACGGCTCAAGGAAAAAATTGATCGAATCGGCGTAGATGCGCTCTTTATTGAAGAGTTGGTGGCCGGGCACCGGCAGACGGTGGGCGGCGAAAAAATCTATTCGCTGTGGGACACCTACGTCTACGCCGATTTTGTCACCTACCCCAGCGTGTGGGAAGGATGGGGCAACCAACTGCTGGAAGCCTTGCGGGCCAAATTGCCCATAATGCTTTTTGAGTATCCCGTTTATCTGGCCGACATCAAGGACAAGGGGTTAGAGGCAGTTTCGCTGGGGTCTGAAATCAGCGGGCGCGATGATTTGGGCCTGATTCAGGTCGATCAGCAAATTATCGGGCAGGCCGCGGATCAGGCCGTTGATTTGCTGACAAACGCCCAGCTCCGGCAGCAAGTTGTTGACCACAATTATGAGGTAGGCAAACAATATTATTCAATGAAAGCGCTGCGGGGTTACCTGACGCCGCTTATTCGGGATGGTGAATATAAAAATCCACCGGGCAGATAAATACCGGTGGATTTTTAAAAATCAATCCAATGATTCAAGTTGAATAGATTAACTATTCACCCGATGATTCTTCCTGAGACGTTGTTTCCGACCCTGACTCACCCTCATGGCCGGTGTCCATGCCGCCGCCATCGGGAGCGGGCGTTGCCAGAATAATGTCTTGCCCACCTGCGGTGGGGTCCTGCCGTTGGGATCTGCCGCCACCAAGCCCGCTGACAATAAAACTAATGGCCAAACTGGCAATAATCAGGGCGCTAAAAACATAAATTAAAATCTGCTGTCTGGTAAGTTTTTTCTTTTTGCTGGTCAATTCCTGTTTTGAAGGAGGCGGGCCGGCAGTTTTTGTACGTTTTTTCTTTCTTTTTTTTGATTCGGGCACTTCTCTTCTCCATCATTAAAAACTTGTTATACTGAAAAATCACCCGGCCACAAATGCGCAAACGCTTTTGTAACTTAATGACGATGGGATTATACTCGTAGCCCGTTAGATTGGCAAGCAATCATTTAGATGTTTACCAGTAAAAAGTTTGTTTTTTGTGCAAGGAAATTTTGGCATTGTTTCAATGTAGCCACATAATCGGTTTACACTTGTTTTGGTTCAAGATGACATACCCACTAATGCAGCAAATACGTAGCCGTAACCGCTTAAATGGACATCTATTTTGACATCCAACCAGAGCTTTGTTATACTGCCCTGATGAATCCATAACATACCCCCCTGGAGGAGAAATAAAGCATGAAAAAATTATTTATCGCAGTTGCCCTCTTATTGGCAATGTTTCTTGTAGCCTGTGGCCCCCCTGATCAAAATGCCGCAAACGGGGGACCGGGAAATGATGGTGCGGCCTCCTCTCAACAGGATAGCGTCACCCCGACCCCGGTTGTACTGGCCACCCCAACCCCTAAACCTGCCCCCCCCACCCCAACGCCC
>CAYWSS010000676.1:0-3487 GCA_964460505.1 uncultured Caldilineaceae bacterium
CTGGGAGCGCGGCGGATGTGGGGCAAACGTCGCGCGGGCCGGCGGGTTCGGTTGGGGGGATTTCAAGCAGGGAAAACGAAGGGCAGTGATGATTTATGAAAACTACTATCTTCCGGCAAATGATTAAATTGATGCGAAACCTTCTCGTTATGGCGGTTATTACCGTCGTTTTTCTTGAGATTGCCACACGCATGATATGGGGAGGCGAATCGAACATTACTATGTTAGGCCGTGAAGTATCGCTATTGCCCCTGCCATTGGTCACACAAAAGCAGGTTGATATTTTGGTGGATTACTACGATAATGAGGAATCTTTTGTTCAATTTGACCAGCAACTTGGATGGACTATTCGGCCAAATGTAAGTACTACAGAAGATGGCACCACTTACACATCGAATGGTAATGGCATTCGGTCTTTGCAAGACTATAACCTGGCAAAGCCAGACGATATACTTCGAATAGCCGCGTTTGGTCCATCTTTCATCGGGGGATGGGAAGTAAATGATGACAAGATTTGGTCTGCCGTGTTGGAGAATGCGCGGCCCGGTCTGGAGGTGATGAACTGGGGAGTTGGTGCATATGGTACGGATCAATCTTATCTGCGCTACAAGACACAGGGGGCATTGTATCATCCCGATATCGTCCTGATTGGGTATGAAGAAGACAATCTCTGGCGTAATGTAAACCGTTTTCGACCCTATTATTTTCGGGAAACAGGAGCGCCATTAACAAAGCCAGTCTATATTATGGAACAAGACAAGTTGGTCTTGCTCGAAAATCCTTTTGAAGATTTTGATGCCTTTTATCATACTCTGGTGAATCAACCCAATGAATTCATTGATATGACATGCCCTCATGATTGGTTTTGCAAAGAGCATTCATTTCGCGCTTATCCCTTCGATATATTGCAGAGTTTTCGTATTCTTAGAACCTTGGCGTTTGAAATGGTCAAGAATCAATCTGACCCAGAGGTTGAACCCACCCCGGATGAAATAACGATTCACATATTGGAAATGTTTGTTCAAGAGGTCAAAAGCCAGCAAGCCAAACCGATTATAGTATTCTTCCCACAACACGCCGGTACGCTGTCAGACTTTGAAATGGGGATTAATCCAGATTACTATGAAATTCTTTCCGCAATGCAAGGCAAGGTGGATGTCGATGTGATTGATTTAACGCCTATCTTTGTAAAGGCAAAACAAGAGGAGACACTTCAATTTCAAGATTTTTTTGTGTACGAAGGTGGTCACTATAGTGAATTGGGCAATGCGATATTCGCTCAGGCCGTAGTGCAATTTCTGGATGAATTCGCTTCGCGTTGATGGAAGAATCCGGCCCCGCGAAGGTTATCGGGCTGTAGGCACATTGGGATCGAAAAGTTCGTGATTTTAAAATATTATGTCGAATGATATGAAGATAACCAACGCACCGGGCTTACGACGTAATTCGCGCCACTACCAAACGTTGTATCTTGTTTTGATGGTGTTGTTGGGTATTTTGTATGCCGCACAGTATGCGTTGGTTATGCCTCCATGGGGCCTCCTGGATGAAACCCAACACTATCATTACATTCAGGTCATTGCCGAAGAACATCGTCTGCCGGTTATGTGGCAAGATAAATTCTCAAAAGCGGTGGTCGATTCGGTTTTTGAGGTAAAGCGATATGTGACGCTGGGTGCGCCAAAAATACCGCACCCGAAGACTCGGTGGCATTTATCGAAATCGGATATTTGGGGTATTTCACCGAAAATCGCATCATTGACTTGGCCGGGTTAATTGATCCCGAAGTCACACCGCATTTGGTCACCGATGGTTTTTCATGGGCATACAGGCATTATCGGCCCGATTACTATATTTTTGCACCGGAATTTAACTGGGCACTCGGCGATATCGAAGCGGACGTAAAAGCGAAGTATGAGCCGGCCGCCGAATTTTTACGCTCAACATTTGATAAACCGCTTGTGATTTACAAACGAAAATAGACCAATGGCAGTCAAACAATATCTAGAAAAAATTGAAAGCGGGCTTTCTGGCTGGCGTGGCATCATGGCCATCACGGCTGTCATCGCCTTGATAGGCGTTGTCGGGCTTTTATGGTGGCTCAATCGCGGTGATTGGGTGTACCCTGAACAGATAAACAGCACGGAAACGATGCCACATACCATCTCGTCGGGGCACATCATCGGGCAGACATTTGTTGTCAAACAAGCCGGATTGCAGGGAATTGGCATCAAAGTGGCGGGCAACAGTGATACTGACCAAGAAGTGTTTCGGTTACGGCTGTATTCCGATCCCAATACAGAAAAACCAATTCTTGAAACATCTGTAAAGAAAACTCTGTCACCGGATGGAGCCTATATTTATTTTCAATTTCCCCCTCTGGCTGACTCGCGGTTTCATTATTATTATTTCACCGTTGACATACCATCTGCAAAAGAAGGAACGGCAGTAAATGTTTTTGGCGCGCCGTTGAATACTTATTTGGATGGCTCGGCATATGAAAATGGCGAACCCTTCGATGCACAATTGGCATTTCATCTCAACTATGAACGCCACACAATGGCACTTGCCATTTTTCGGAACATAATTGCCGGTATCCCGGCGGCATTGGCGACGCTGGTAATGTTGCTTATCCCCGGTGGGGCAGTGCTGATATGGCTGCGTCCCAAAATGGCGCTGGATGGCATCGAATGGCTGGCCGTGGCCGTGGGGATAAGTTTGGCTGTCATTCCCGTATTCATGACCTATTTGCGATATCTTCCCTTGGCCTTAAATACAGGTGCGGTTTGGTTTGGCTATGGGGTGATAACACTCCTCTTTGCCTGGGGCGTATGGAAACATCGGCCAACATTATGGGGAACCGGGTTTGATCGCCATTATTTGCCGGCATATTTGGCATTCATGGTAATATTCTTGCTCTCCCTTGTGGTGCGTTTGCAGGTTGTGACGGGCCTTGAAATCCCTCTTTGGGCAGATTCATACCATCACACCATAATATCACAACTAATTGTGGGTAATGGCAAAATTGTTACCAATTGGGAACCGTATGCACCACTTACCAGCCTGAACTATCATTATGGCTTTCACACAATGGTGGCAATATTTCATTGGCTCACCGGATTAACCGTTCCTAAAAGTGTCATTTTCTTTGGACAGATTTTGAATACGCTGGCTGTATTAATGGCCTATTTGCTTGGGAAACAGTTTGGCGAAAATATCTGGGTCGGTGTAATTGCTGCGTTGATAACCGGATTGCTATCAAAATATCCTATGTTCTACGTCAATTGGGGGCGATACACGCAACTCGCAGGGCAGATATTGCTGCCGGTTTTGGTGGTATTGACGTGGGAGCTATTGCGTAGAAAAAAGCGAGATTGGAGATTAGTTGGTTTAAATACGCTGTTGGTAAGCGCGTTATTTTTAACACATTACAGAGTGGTCTTGTTTTACCCTGCGTTTGTAGTTCCACAATTGCTGATTACGTGGG
>CAYWSS010000677.1:0-3486 GCA_964460505.1 uncultured Caldilineaceae bacterium
GCCGACCCCCCCAGCCACGGCCAGGTGTTTACCGGCTATGCTGCATATTTAGAACACGTAATCGCCGCCGCCACTGAAATGATGACCCAACTGGGCCGCAGCGCCAAAGATTACGATTACGTGGTTCTGCACCAACCCAACAAAAAATTCCCGGAGCGGGCGACGGCCATGCTCGGCTTTAAAAAAGAGCAGTGGGTTACCGGTCTGCTATCCCCGGTTATCGGCAACACCTACGCCGGAGCCAGTTTGGTCGGCCTGACCGCCGTGTTGGACATTGCCAACCCCGGCGACAAAATTTTGTGTGTTTCATTTGGCTCCGGCGCAGGCAGCGATGCCTTTTCGCTGGTGGCCACCGATGCCATCACCGGGAAACAATCGCTGGCCCCCACCACCCAAAACTACATTGACCGCCGGGTGGAAATTGATTACGCGCTGTACGCGCGCTATCGACAAAAATTAAAGTTACATTAAGTTACAATAAGTTGAGTGAGTTAGCTGATAACTTATTAACTCACTCAACTTACCTGACTTATTTCAGGAGTTACCAGTCTTGAGAGACGTATCAATTATTGGAATTGGACAAACGCCGGTTGGCGAACATTGGGGGCGAAGTTTGCGACATCTGGCTTACGATGCCCTGGCTGCAGCTATGCGCGATGCCAGAGTAGAACGGGCGGATGCGCTGTACGTGGGCAATATGCTTTCCGGCGAGATTTCCGGGCAGGCCCATTTGGGGGCGCTGATTGCCGATTTTGCCGGGCTGCGCGGCATTGAAGCCGTAAAGGTTGAGGCCGCGTGCGCCAGCGCTGCGGCCGCTTTTCGGCAGGCATACATCGCCGTTGCCGGCGGATTACAAGATATTGTGATGGCTCTGGGCGTTGAAAAAATGACCGACGACGTGGGCAGCCAACTGGCGGCCGGCCTGGCTTCGGCTGCCGATGCCGACTACGAGGTTATTCACGGTATCACCTTTGTGGCGCTCAATGCCCTGGTGATGCAGCGCTATATGTTTGAGAACAATCTTACCCGCGAGGCCTTTGCCAACTTTGCCATCAACGCCCACGCCAACGGGACAGGCAACCCCAATGCCAGATTTCAGCAAGCCATCACCAAAGAAGCCTTTACAAAAAGCAGCGTGGTGGCCGACCCCATCAGTCTGCTGGATGCCAGCCCTATGGCTGATGGTGCCGCCGCGGTCATCCTCTGCCCCACCGAACAGGCCCGCGAGTTTTCCAACAACACCATCTGCGTAAAAGGCAGCGCCATGGCCACCGACACCCTGAGTGTCCACGACCGGCGCGACCCGCTGTGGCTGCAAGCCGCCGAAGACTCCGCCCGTAAAGCGTATCGCCAGGCCGGGATTGGGCCGGATGATTTGGACTTCTTTGAATTGCATGATGCCTTTACCATTATGGCGGCCCTTAGCCTGGAAGCCTGCGGCTTTGCCGCACGCGGCCAAGGCACTCACCTGGCTCAAGACGGAGAGATTATCCCCACCGGCAAAATCCCAATCGCCACCCGAGGCGGCTTAAAAGCGCGCGGGCATCCGGTAGGAGCCACCGGCCTCTACCAAATTGTAGAAGCGGCGCAACAGCTTCGCGGCGAAGCCGGAAAAAATCAAATACCCAATGCTCGCATTGGCATGACCCAAAATATCGGTGGCAGCGGGGCCACTGTTGCTACCCACATTTTAGAAAGATTAGACTGAGAAATTATATTTAGGAGATAAAATTATGAGTATAGAAATTGCACGGCACTGGAGATTAAATCCACAGCGGTATCAATTGGTTGGTGAAGTCTGCCCCAAATGCAACTACAAAATGTTCCCTCCCCGCGATGTGTGCCCCGAGTGCGCCGACTCTTCTCCCCAACCGGAATTTAAGTTTAGCGGGCGTGGCGAGGTATTTTCACACAGCACGGTTCACACCCCGCCCGAAGGTTACAAAGAATCTGCACCCTACACGGTGGCTCTGGTGAAATTAGAAGAAGGCCCCCTGATTACGGCTCAACTGACCGACGTGGCCAACAGTGACGTAAAAATTGGGCTGCCGGTCGAAATGACTACCCGAAAAATCACCGTCCAGGGTGATGAGGGGTTGATCATTTACGGTTACAAATTCCGTCCCCGGTTGGCCGCCTAGCCTTATTTTCCGCACAACAAAATATCAAAGCGATGCGGTGTATTACGAGTATACGAATACAGCTCCTCGCTTTTTTTGTTTTACGGAGCTTGTCATTCCCCACCGATGGTGTAAAATTGTGGAGCCTTAATTTTAAAAATCTCGCAACAGGTCACGTTAATGAATCCTCGACAACAAGAAATTGTTATCAAAACCAGTCCCGTGGTATTTCTCAAAAGATTAGTCATTATCGAATTTCTGTTTGCCATTGGCACCACATTAATTTCGGTGAGCATTAACCTGCCCGGTATTTACGCCACCTCGCCGTTGGTTAGCCTGGCCTCGTTTGGCCTTATTGCAGGCGTGTTTGTCACCTCAATTCAGATATTGATTGTTGCCGCGGCCTTTACCACCTGGTATTTTGACACCTATCGAGTAAGCAAATTAAAAATTATGCACTGGCACGCCTCGGTGTTCGGCGAGCGCACCATCGCCCAAACTCAGGCGGTAACCGGTATCAAGGTGGTGCAATCTGCGGTGGGGCACAAACTGAACTATGGCACCCTGAAACTTACGCTGTTGAACGCAGGCAGAAAAAGCCATTTGAGAAACGTCCCCAATCCGCATCACTATGCGGCGTTGATTCAAAAACTCATTGCGCCCCAACAGATTGATATCACAAAACAACTTCAAATACCTGTTCCCGAGATGATTAGCGACGGCGAGGGACAGTACCTGGAATTTAAATCGAGCTTTTCCTGGGATTACCGGCGCAACAGTGTTAACAAAGGCTTAAATAAAGCGGTGATGAAAAATATTGTCGGATTTATGAACACCACCGGCGGCGTAATCCTGATGGGCGTGGACGATAAAGGCGAAATACTGGGGCTGGAGAAAGAATTTCAATCTCAGGGCAAACCTAATGTTGACGGCTTTGAAAACTCATTTAACGTGGCCTTTAACAATATGATTGGCGCAGAGTACCGGCACTACATTAAGCTGGATTTTGCCACCATAAAGGACAGCACCGTAGCCCGCGTAGCTGTAATTCCCGCGCCGGAGCCGGTCTATCTGCGGCTTAAAAACGGGGAAGAATTTTATATCAGAACCGGAAATTCCAGCCAGCCCCTGTCTATCAGCAAAGCCGTAAAATATATCCAGTCGCACTTTGAAAATTAGTTGATCGTATTTCGTATTTCGTATTTTGTATGACACGCTTCCTTACGCAATACGCTGTTTGTGCCGCAAATTTGCCTTGCGCTTGCGCGAAAATTTTTTACCCCAGAGGGCGCAAAGCAGGCACAAAGTTCTAAAATTTGTAACTACTTACCCCCCTCTAACTCCCCCCTCAGGAGGGGGGAGGACT
>CAYWSS010000678.1:0-3483 GCA_964460505.1 uncultured Caldilineaceae bacterium
ATAATTTACCATTTACAATTTTATTCAGCCTGTGAGTAAAATCCGTCCCGATTGCTCTCAAGTTACCCTGATTATAAACTTGATGCGTATGGGGTTGGGGCGGGGGTTATTTTCAGAGGAAACCGGGCAACAAAATAAAATTTCGAAATCGGAGTTACGCGAAGCGACCAACACTTCCCTAACTCCCAATTCCTAACCCCTAACCCCTAACCCCTTTTTTACAGGAGCTCACGAATGTCAATTGCAGAAACCCGTTCGCACTTTTCAAATGCAACTGCTCAAAAATTTGCGCAGGAATTGTACGGAATCACAGCCTCAGCCCGCCCGCTGCCCAGCGACCGTGACCAGAATTTTCATCTCAAAGACGAATCAGGGCAGGAGTTCGTGCTCAAAATTGCCAACGCCGGCGAGCAAAAAGAGGCGCTCGATTTTCAGAACAAGGCAATTGAGCATCTGGCTAAACAGGCCCATCTTGCTGATTTTACCCGTGTTCGCCCCACGCGCAACGGCGAACAAATCGCCACGGTACCGGGGAAGAATGGCCTGACCCACTTTGTGCGGCTGCTCACCTACCTGCCGGGCAAAACGTTGGGCAATGTAAAACCCCACACCCCGAAACTGCTCCACAGCCTGGGCGCGTTTCTGGGAAAGGTGGACGCAGCCTTTGAAAACTTCACGCATCCGGCCATGCATCAGGATTTAAAGTGGGATGTATCCAGAGCCGGTCAGGTTATTCGGGGGTATCTGGATTGTATTACCTCGCCGGAGCGGCAGCGCATTGTCACCCATTTTCTGGAACTGTTTGAGCAGCAGGTCGTGCCTCAGTTTGCCGGCTTACGCCAGAGCGTCATTCAAAACGATGGCAACGATTACAACATTCTGGTCAATGCTGCGCCTGCCGGGGGACAACAGGTGGCCGGCCTTATTGATTTTGGCGATATGCTCTATTCCTATCCCGTGTACGAGCTGGCCATTGCCATTGCCTACGCAATACTGCACAAAGCCAATCCGCCGGCCGCGGCGCAATCCGTGGTGCAGGGATACCACGCCGAATACCCGCTGACCGAACAGGAATTGGCGCTGCTGTACCCGCTTATTTGCATCCGCTTGTGTACCAGCGTCACAATGTCTGCCTGTCAGCAGCAGCAGGAGCCGGACAACGACTATCTTAAAATCAGCGAAGCACCGGCGTGGTGCGCGCTGGAAAAATTGATGGAAATCCCGCCGCAACTGGCCCATTTTGCTTTCCGGGCAGCGTGCAACTTAACGCCCTCGCCGCAAGCGGATGCCGTTGAACGGTGGTTGAAAAACAACGCCTCCCAAATTGGGCCGGTGGTTGAGCCGCCGCTGGAGAAATCAACCGCGCTCATACTCGACTTGAGCGTGTCCAGTCCGATGATGGCATCGCTTGATGCATCAACCGATACAGGGACATTTTCCGCCGTGCTGTTTGACCGGATGCGGGCGGCCAACGCTCAGGTGGGTATTGGCCGGTACAACGAGCCGAGGCTGGTCTACACCGGCGACCAGTTCAAATCAGACAGTGATGAATTGCCGGAAGCGCGAACTATCCACCTTGGGATTGACCTGTTTTTACCGGCGGAGTCGCCCGTGTTTGCGCCGCTGGACGGCGCGGTTTTCAGTTTTCAAAACAACACCGATGACAAGGATTACGGCCCAACCATCATTCTGGAACACGCTGTTGCCGGCGGCCCGACATTTTACACGCTGTACGGCCACCTGACCGAAGACTCGCCGGCGGGGCTGTCGGTGGGGATGCCGGTAAAAAAGGGGCAGCAGATTGCCAAAATCGGTAATTTTCCCACCAACGGCAATTGGCCGCCCCACCTGCATTTCCAAATCATCACCAATATGCTGGACTACTGCGGCAACTTTCCGGGGGTGGCGCTGCCCGGTCAGCGCGAGGTCTGGCTGAGCCTCTCGCCCGACCCCAACCTGATACTGGGCATCCCTGCCGCCTGCTTTCCCCCCAGGCCACTGAGCCACGGCGCCATTTTGGAAAAGCGGCGGGCCAGGTTGGGGCGCTCGCTCAGCACATCGTACCAAAAGCATCTTAAAATTGTGCGCGGCAGCGGTCAATATTTGTACGACGAGGTGGGCCGGGCCTATCTGGATGCGGTTAACAATGTGCCGCACGTGGGCCATTGCCACCCGCACGTGGTCAAGGCGGGGCAGCAGCAGATGGCCACGCTCAACACCAACACCCGCTACCTGCACGATAATCTGGTGCAGTACGCCGGGCGCATCTGCGCCACCATGCCCAACCCGCTGAGCGTCTGCTTTTTCGTGTGCACCGGCAGCGAAGCCAACGACCTGGCCCTGCGCATGGCCCGCACCTACACCGGGCAGAAGGATGTCATCATTCTGGATGGGGCGTACCACGGCAATTTATCCACACTGATTGAAATTAGCCCCTACAAATATGCCGGCCCCGGCGGCGCCGGCCGGGTTGAGTATGTGCAGCAGGTGCCGATGCCCGACGGCTATCGCGGCCCTTACAAATTTTCCAACTCGCAGGCGGGGGCCAGGTATGCCGCCCACGTGAAAACGGCCATCGCCAACATTCAGCGGCAGGGGCGAAATGTGGCCGCGTTTGTGGCCGAATCGCTGCTGGGCTGCGGGGGGCAGGTGGTGCTGCCCGCCGACTACCTGGAGGCTGCCTACGCGCACGTTCGCGCTGCGGGCGGGGTATGCCTGGCCGACGAAGTGCAGGTGGGTTTTGGCCGGGTGGGTACCCATTTTTGGGGATTTGAAACGCAGGGAGTTGTACCGGATATTGTCACGCTGGGCAAACCCATCGGCAACGGCCACCCGCTGGCGGCGGTGGTGACCACCCCGGAAATTGCGGAGGCGTTCAACAACGGTATGGAATATTTCAACACCTTTGGCGGCAATCCGGTCTCGTGCGCCATTGGCATGGCGGTGCTGGACGTAATTGAAGCGGAACAGTTGCAGGAGAATGCGCGACGAGTGGGGGCGCGGCTCAAAGCCGGACTGGAACAACTGCAACCCAACTATCCACTCATTGGTGAGGTGCGGGGCTTGGGCCTGTTTGTTGGCATTGAGCTGGTGCGAAACCACCAAACGCTGGAACCGGCGGCAGCGGAAGCCTCGTACATTGCCGAGCGAATGAGAGACCACGGCATTCTCATCAGCACCGACGGCCCGCTGCACAACGTGCTCAAAATCAAACCGCCGCTGGTCTTCACCGAAGCTGACGCCGACCGGCTGGTGGCTACCCTGGACAAGATTTTGCAGGAGGATGCGGTGCAGGGATAAGCCCAACACCTGACAGGTGTTTTTTCCACTGATTTAGAACCACTCCTTTTAAATAAGAGATTTTGACTTTGAGCGGTTTTTGCCCCAGTCGTTCGCATCTGAGGATGCGCAGTGCTCACTCTACCTCGTATAAAATGTTTGTAACTACTTCGATAATGTTAAGTTAACATAAAAGGACAAAAT
>CAYWSS010000679.1:0-3473 GCA_964460505.1 uncultured Caldilineaceae bacterium
CCGGGCCGATAAACACTGAAACAATTTTTACCGGCGGGCCAGAGAGTGATTCCTGGAGCGAGCCGCCGGCGGCCTCCTCCCACGGCATCAGCAGCAGGTCATCATCTTTTGCCCGGGCCACGGCCTGCGGCAATGTTTGGGGAAAGGCCAACTCCGGCAGTTTTCCCCGCCCGCTTTGCTCGGCGGCTTCGCGGATGATTTGCTGCCGGCGTTTTTGCTTCTTTGACAGAGCCTCTGTATTACGCACCACCGAGCGCCGGCAAATGGTTGGCACAAATCGGGATACGCCCAGTTCGGTGCCCTTTTGCAGCACCCATTCAAATTTCCGGGCCTTGAGCGTACCCTGATAAAGAGTCAGGTGCAGGCTCGGTTCAGCGGGAGCTAACTGCTGTTGCAAAATCTGGCCTTGCACAGATTTTTTGCTCACAGCCGTCAATTCAACCAGCCATTCCTGCCCGGAGTTATCCAGCACGCATATTTTGTTGCCGGGTTGCATGCGCAACACGGCATTTACCTGGCGGGCCGCGTCCACCGGCAGATTAACAGTTGGCGGGGTAATGCAGTGGGGCGGGACAAAAAATCTATGGGGCAACAGTCGCTCTCTATCTCGTTTTCTGATTTTTACCACAAATGTGGATGCAAGACAACTCTCTTTTGACAACGTTGCCCCGTTCCACCTATAATAATACCACTTCCCCATTTGACAACCGAATGTCAGCGGTATCTTCGGCAGTTGGTACAAAACATCATTTTTTGGCTATAAATAACATAATTATTTCAATACAAAGGAGTATAAAATGCAAGGTTTAATGATGGATTATCCTCTGACGTTGGACAGAATTTTGGAGCATGCCAACCATGTGTACCCGCACAAACGCATCAGCACCAAACAAATTGACGGCTCGATGCACCGCTACACATTTGCTGATTTGTACAAGCGGGTGAAACGACTGGCCAATGTGCTGGTAAAGTTAGGCATCAAACCCGGCGACAGGGTGGGGACATTTGCCTGGAACAACTACCAGCATATGGAAATGTATTATGCCATTCCGGGGATGGGCGCAATTTGCCACACGCTCAACATTCGCCTTTTCCCAGACCAGTTGGCTTACGTCATAAATCACGCCGAAGACAAAGTGATTTTTATTGACGGCACGCTGCTGCCCCTGCTGGAGCGCGTGGCCGACAAGCTGGAGCCGGTGCAGAATTTTGTGCTCATGAACACCCCGCCGGGCGTAGAATCTAAGCTGCCCAATACCCTGGCTTACGAAGATCTGATGGCCGACGCAGACGATGATTTTGACTGGTACCCTGCCGTCGAAAATGACGCCATTGGCCTGTGTTACACCAGTGGCACAACCGGGAATCCAAAAGGTACCTTGTACAGCCATCGCTCCACCTATTTGCACGCGATGGGCGAGTGTCACCCCAACGCGCTCAACCTTTCCAGCCGGGACATTGTACTGCCGGTGGTGCCGCAGTTTCACGTTATGGCCTGGGGCTTGCCCTACTCTTGCCTGTTAAGCGGCGCGGAACTGGTTATGCCCGGCCCGCACCTAAAACCGGTCCCGCTGGCCCAAATGATTGACGAGGAAAAAGTTACCGTGCCCGCCGGGGTGCCCTCTATCTGGATGGCGTTGTACCAGGAACTCAAGGCCAACCCCCGCGATATTTCTCACGTGCGGGCATTGACCGTGGGCGGGTCGGCTATGCCTCGATCCCTGATTGAAGCTTACGAAAAGGAATTGGGCGTAAATGTACTGCACGCCTGGGGTATGACCGAGATGTCGCCGGTGGGTACGGCCTGCCAGTTGCAGACCCATCACGACGATTTGCCCGACCACGAAAAGTGGGATATTAAAGCCAAACAGGGTTATATGGTTCCCGGCGTAGAAATGCGGCTGATGAACGAACAGGGCGAAGAACTGCCGTGGGACGGCACCACCATGGGCGAAATCCAGGTGCGCGGCCCGTGGATTGCCCGCCAATATTACAAAATTGACCCCTCGCCGGAGACCTTCACCGAGGATGGCTGGTTTCGCACCGGAGACGTAGCCACCATTAGCGATGACGGTTATATGCAAATTACCGACCGTACCAAAGACCTGGTCAAGAGCGGCGGCGAATGGATATCCAGCGTAGCCCTGGAAAACGCCCTGATGGCCCATGCCAAGGTAGCCGAAGCGGCGGTCATCGCCATTCCCGATGAAAAGTGGGATGAACGCCCGCTGGCCACCATTGTAGCCGCTCCCGACGCGGGAGAGGTAACTGACGACGAACTCGCGGCCCATCTGGCCCCCAGCTTTGCCAAATTCTGGCTGCCCGACAAATACGTGCTGGTCGAGGAAATTCCCAAAACCAGCGTGGGTAAGTTTGATAAAAAAGTCCTGCGCCGTCGCTATGCGGAGGGGCAGTTGGGTTAAACCGGTTGAAAGACACAAAAAAGGCCACGCCGCATCTGGCGTGGCCTTTTTTATTATCGGAATCATACACCTTGTGGGATGATCGTTCCGGTTATTCAACCGGAACAGGAAAGTAGCGAGTTAACTTGGCCCAATATCGTGACAAAGTTTTAAGACTGTGTCCATCAGGTTTACGGTACACGTTTAATTGGTGGAACGCCGGTGATGATATAATACGAAGTTTACCTACTTCCCAAACTCCTGAGCTAAAACATTGGCAATTTTCTACCGTAAATCTGGAACAGCCTGGGTTGCTGTCATCCAGATAATGCCAGGTTTTATCGAAAAATAGCCGTGAACCAGCAAATTGCGCATTTCCACAATCCTGGGCCAGTCAACTTCCGGGTAACGCCCTCGCAATTCAGGTGAGATTTTTCCGGCTGCTTCGCCAATCACCTCGATCTTTTGGATAACGGCGCTCTGACGCAATTCATCTTGAAGAAACTCTTCCCGATTGACGTCGGAAAGAAAACGGCCAATCGCATCAGCCGCTTCCACAATGTCGGTTAGATATTGTTCTTCAGACCGCATAAACGACTTCTAATGTGTTCAACACTTCGTCCTTGATCAAGGGTTTCAACCCATCGCGCAGCACCAAATCGACGTCACGCCCGAACAGATTGGACAATTCCAGTTGCATCCCGGCCAAATCCAGCAGTGTCAATGTTTCGTCAGCGCCCGGCTCAAACTCTACCGGCACATCTACGTCGCTGTCCGGGCCAAAATCCTCGCGCAGCACCGAGCCAAACAGCGCCAGTTCACGGATGTGGTGGCGGCGGCAGAAAGCCGCAATCTTTCCTGTGGGAAGGGCAAACGGGAGTTGTTTTGTTGAGGCACTCATTTCCGATTCTCCGTGACTTTCCATTATCATAGCAGATTCCCGGCAAAGGCTCAAAATGGCAGCGGTGATGAGCAAGTTCGTTAATTATACTGCCTGCTACGTTTTATGGTAAAATAAATGGGTCTTTGGTATTTTCCGTGGTGTAGCGGCAGGTCTTGTGCCTGCCTTGG
>CAYWSS010000680.1:0-3470 GCA_964460505.1 uncultured Caldilineaceae bacterium
TTCGTTTTTAGCAAATTCAAATTATTAATGATGTTAAATTTGTCAGTCAATCAGCTCTAATTGTCAAGCCGGGAATTGCTGAAATTTATACGCAGTATGCAGTACAAGAAAATGGGTAAGTTAATTAATTCTCATCCCTAAGTACACAAACGTTACTCAGACTTTGGAATCAATTCTTCAATAAATTGTTCATCCAGATTCGCAATGAATTGAGCCAACAAACGCCCGGTTCGCTCCACATCTTTAATGTCTACCATTTCTACCGGGGTATGCATGTAGCGGCACGGCACAGCAACCAAAACGGTGGGAATACCGGCCCGGCTAATCTCAATGGCAAAAGCATCGGTACCTGCCCCGCTGCTCATGGGTTCACTCTGAAAATTCATCTCCAGAATCCGGCAGGTATCTACCAGCCGCTGCCGTAACACACCATGATTGTTTGGCCCCAATCCAAATACCGGCCCTTTGCCCAGCGTCATCTCGACACCATCATCATCGGCAAAGGTTACATCCAGAGCCAGAGCCACATCGGGCCGGATAGTATAGGCCTGGGTCGAAGCGCCCGGGTAGCTCCCCACCTCCTCGCCGGCGGTAGCCACGGCAAATACATCCCACTGATGATGCATTTTCTTCATCTCCCGCAGGCAAAAAACCATGGCTGCAATTGAAGCCCGGTTGTCCATAGATTTGCCGGAAAGCCGCCCGTTGAGCAGTTCTGCCGGCTCCCGGAGAAAAGATACTAAATCGCCCACCTGAACGAGTTTTTTGAGCCGGGCGGACGGCAGGCCAACATCAATAAGCATTTCAGTGACGTCAACCTTGCTGCGGTCTGCGGCGGAAGAAAAATGGGGTGGAATTGAACCAATGATTCCCGGTAAATCGCGCTGTCCGTGAACCGTTACCTCCTGCCCCATCAAGACGCGATTGTCCAGCCCGCCAACTTCGACAAAGCGGAGAAAGCCTCTGTCAAGTTTGGTCACGACAGCCCCAATCTCATCGAGATGAGCGGCCAGCATAATTTTGCGGCGGGGCTGCCCGTTTTCAACTGCCTGCTTACCCTGTTTAACGCCGATTATGCTGCCCATTTTGTCACGGTGAACGCGGTCAACAAGGGGTTCCATTTCCGTAGATACGACACCGTGGATACTGTTGAGGCCGGCGAATTGGCCCACACCTACAGCGCAAGAGAGACGTTTAAGCAAGTCTGCGGTGGGGTTGGTTGAGGAATTATCTTGTTTTGCCATTAATTAAATTGATGCTTTCTAATTTTTTCTGCCAGGGCGAATACTGCTCGATTATAGACAGAGGTTGGGCAGGAGTCAATTGGCGTAAAACCAAAAAGAGGAGCGCTTGCTCCTCTTTTTAATAAATCTCAACCCGCAGTTACCCTACGATACCAGCGTATTAACCGGTATGGCACGAGTTGGGGTTGCAACCTGCGAAAAATCCAACGGCAGGGCAAATGTAAATGCACTGCCCCGGCCGGGCAAACTGTCAGCCCAGATATGGCCATCGTATTTTTCAACAATAGATTTACAGATAGCCAGTCCAAGGCCGGTGCCTTTGGCTTTTCCGACTTCGCTGGTAGATTTTACCCGGTAGAATTTATCAAATACAAAGGGTAAATCTGCGGGCGGAATACCAATGCCATTGTCTTCGACCTTGAATAGAACCTGATTTTCATCGACTTGAACAAGGGTGGATATCTGCCCGGCCTGGGGCGTATATTTAATGGCATTGTCTACAAGGTTACTGACCACCTGCTTTAAACGCACCGGATTGCCTTTTACCGGGCACGGTTCGCCGGCCGGGTGACAAATGAGTTGCTGCTGACAGCGGCGGGCCTTTGCCTGAAATTCTGCTACGACTTTAGCCGTAAGCTGTCCAATATCTACGGCAACGATATTTTTATCGTTCCCCAGTTCGATGGTGCTGAGATCGAGCAGATTATCCACCAGGGCAGTTAAATGCTCAATTCCGCTGTTAATTCGCTCAACAAACATGGTCTGCTTGTCATTCAATTGGCCGGTTTGATCCAGCATGTGGGTATAATCTTTAATCGAAGCGAGGGGCGCCCGCAGATCGTGGGAGACCGTGGAAACAAAATCAGATTTCATCCGGTCCAGCTTTTTAAAGTGGGTGACATCTTTCATAACAACCGCTCGCCCCACGTTGGGTACCGGGGTGAGCGTGGCGTAAAAGGTTCGCCCATCACTCAGTAAAATCTCGTCCTTGTGACTGCTTTCGGTATTTGATGCCGCCGCAATGAATTTTAATAACGAGGGATTAAAGACCAGGTGGCCAAGAGGTTGGTCCCCCACCACATTGTCACCAAGACCAAAAATTCCACGAAACGCCGCATTTGCAACCACAACCCGATTCTTTTCACCGGCCACGACAACCACAGGCTCTTCAATTTCGGCCAGGATTGTGGCCAGCTTGGTGTGTTCGCTCTCAACCTGATTAAAAAGTTGAGAATTTTCCAGGGTAATGGCGGCGTAATCGGCCAACGTGGAGAGCAAACGAAGATCATGGTTGGTAAAATCCCAATCCTCGTGTCGATTATCGACGGTAAGCACGCCGGTAACCCGCCCCTTGACCTTAAGCGGCACATACATCAACGAGCGCACCAGGTACGATGTTTTGATTTTGGTCAGATCGTTGCTGGTCAGCATTATGGGCCGGCCGGTCGTTATTACCTCGCCGGCCAAACTGTCCTGCACCCGCAGCCGAAATGAGCGCACGGTGCGTTCATCAATGCCCCGGGAGGCAACCATGTACAGTTCGTTGCCAGGCTCATCAACCAACAGCAGCGATCCTTCCTCGGCGTTGGTCAGGTAGATGGCCGCTTCCACCAGCCGTGACAACAGCCGATCCTGGTCCAGCAGCGCGGTTACGGATTTGCCAATGCCAAAGAGCGTGTTTAACTCTTTCAGGCGCTGCTCCAGCTCTTTGTTAGAGCGCACCAGCCGTGCGGTTAATTCATCCCGCTCTTTGCGAAGCCGCACCTCCGTCAGCGCCCGCTCAATGCAACCCACCATTTCGGTGGCCTCAAACGGCTTGAGGATGTAATCCTTAATGCCCCGCCTGAAAGCCTGCACCGCCAGCGTTTCCGAACCGTGAAACGTCATTACAATAACAGGGATATTGATGCCCGCGTTGTTCAGGGCGTCAAGCACTTCTACGCCGGTCATTTTTGGCAAATTCATATCCATCAAAACCAAATCGGGCTGCTGTTCCCGAACCACTTGCAAGCCGGATTCGCCATCGGAGGCAACCAGAATCTGGTACTCGTTTGGCTCTAAAACGTAAGTGGCCAGAAAATCGACATTCTGGGCGGCGCTATCAATAATCAGGACACGTTCATTTGCCATGTTTTGTTCCTGCTGCTTCCCTATCAAACCGTTTCATAAATTTAGGAATGAGAATTAATTAAGTTGTGCATTTGAGTAGTAAAAAAATGGTAAATG
>CAYWSS010000681.1:0-3469 GCA_964460505.1 uncultured Caldilineaceae bacterium
AAGTGAATATCTGGCCCAAAACAACTTACCCTACTTATGTATAACGATAAGCCCTCAATCCCCCCTTTTAAGGGGGGAAATTTAGTCCTCCCTTAAAGGGGGGGACGCGACGCGAAGGGGGTAAATTTGGATCCACTGATACTGGTTATTTTGATGTTACAGTCGTTCTACCGCAATGGCGGTACCGCCGCCGGTACCGTGGCACAGCGAGGCCAGCCCCAACGTGCCGCCTTTTTCCGCCAGGGCCGTGAGCAAGGTCACAATAATTCGGGCTCCGCTACAGCCAATGGGATGGCCCAGAGCAATGCCTCCGCCAAATACATTCATCTTGTCGTAAGAGATGCCCAGCACTTTGTTGAACAGGACGCTGTTGGCGGCAAAGGCTTCGTTGTTTTCAACCAGGTCAAAATCTTCCACAGATTTGTCTAATTTGGCCGCCAGTTTCTTTACAGCCGGAACGGGAGCCTCAACAAAGCGCCAACTGTCTACCGCCGCCCAGGCCCCGCCCAAAACCCGCGCAATTGGCTCAAGACCGTATTTTTCAACCGCGGCTTCACTGGCTACCAGCAGGGCGGCTGCGCCGTCGCTGATTTGGCTGGCATTGCCGGCAGTCAGGACGCCGTCTTTGGTAAACGCCGGCCGAAGCCGCCCCAATCCTGCGGTCGTGGTACCGGCGCGAATGCCCTCGTCGTAATCCAGAATTTTGGTTTCCTTGCGAGACTTGATTTCTATGGGGGCAATTTCTTTTTTAAAGATGCCCTGTTCTGTGGCGGCGGCGGCCCGTTGGTGCGACTGGCAGGCTACCTCGTCCAGTTCCTGGCGGGTAAGCCCATACTCGGCGGCCAGTCGTTCCGTCTCGTTGCCCATACCGTCATCTTCAATGGGGTCGGTCAGGCCATCGTACAGCAGGGAGTCTTGCAACTGTTCCGGCGAACCCATCAGAAGTTTGTACCCCCAACGGGCGCGGGCCGAAAGCGTAAACCCTGCCTGCGACATCGATTCCATACCGCCGGCCAACACCAGGTCGGCCTCGCCTGCCTTTATCAAGGTTGCGGCATTCATGACGCTCATCATCCCGGAGGAGCAAACCATGTCGATGGCGTAACCATCCACGCTTTGAGGGATGCCGGCTTTTACAGCCGCCTGCCGGGGCAAAAGCTGGCCGTGTCCAGAGCGCAAAATGTTTCCAAAAATGTACAGGTCCAAATTTTGGCCGTCTACCCCGGCGCGTTTCAGGGCTGCTTTCATAGCGTGCGCGCCCAGGTCTGTTGGGGCAAAGTCCTTCAAACTCCCCCCAAATCGACCAATGGGGGTGCGTGCGGTCGAAACAATATATGCGTCTGTCATAACATTTCTCCGTTTTTTGCGATTACACCGTTAACTACTCGTTGCCCTGGTGCGGATAGCCCAATACTTCAAGGCTTTTGGTGATTTCACCCAAAATGTCCGGGTCGTCGATGGTGGCCGGCATTTTGTATTCGTTGCCGTCGGCGATGCGTTTCATGGTGCCGCGCAAAATTTTACCGGAGCGGGTTTTGGGCAGCCGTTTTACGGTAGTGGCTACTTTAAAGGAGGCCACCGGGCCTATTTTTTCCCGAACCATCTGAATCAACTCTTTGACAATTTCCTGGTTGCTGCGGGTGACCCCGGCCTTGAGTACCACCATTCCCAGCGGAACTTCCCCTTTTAGCTCATCGGCCACGCCAATAACCGCACATTCGGCCACATCACGGTGAGAGGCCAGCACTTCTTCCATGCCTCCGGTAGAAAGGCGGTGGCCGGCCACGTTGATAATGTCGTCGGTGCGGCTCATAATCCATACGTAGCCGTCTTCATCTTTGTAACCGGCATCGGCGGTGGTGTAGTAGCCGTTAAAGGCAGACAGGTAAGAACTTTGATAGCCCTGGTTGTTATTCCACAGGGTGGGCAGGGTGCCGGGCGGCAACGGTAATTTTATCACAATACTGCCAATTTCATCCGATTCTACCGGATGCCCGCCTTCGTCCAACACTTGCACATCGTAACCGGGCATGGGCACGGTAGCGGAACCTGGTTTTACATCCAGCAGTTCGATGCCCATCGGGTTGCCGCAGATGGCCCAGCCGGTTTCGGTTTGCCACCAGTGGTCGATAACGGGCACGCCCAGTTGGTCTCTGGCCCAGAACAGGGTATCGGGGTCGCAGCGTTCGCCGGCCAGGAAGAGAATGCGGAAGTTGCTCAGGTCGTACTTTTTTACATATTCGCCGTTGGGGTCGTCCCGTTTGATGGCCCGGAAGGCCGTAGGCGCGGTGAACAGTACGCCGACGTTATGCTCGGAAATGACTCGCCAGAAGGCGCCGGGGTCCGGTGTGCCGATGGGTTTGCCTTCAAAGAGGATGGTGGTGTTGCCGTTGATGAGCGGCCCGTAGACAATGTAAGAGTGGCCCACAACCCAGCCCACATCAGAGGCGGCCCAGTAGACTTCGCCCGGCTTTACATCGTACACATTCTGCATACTCCACACCATGGCCACCAGATGGCCGCCGTTGTCGCGCACAACGCCTTTGGGCACGCCGGTGGTGCCGGAGGTGTACAGAATGTAGAGGGGATCGGTGGCGGCCACAGGCACCGGGTCGGCCGGTTGGACATCGGCCATCAACTCAACCCAATCAAAGTCGCGCCCTTCAACCATGGAGGCTTTGGCCTGGGGTCGTTGCAGCATAATGGTTTTTTGGGGACGCGCGCCGGGGTCGGATAATCTGATGGCTTCGTCAAGCAGCGGTTTGTATTCAATAACCCGCGTGACTTCGATACCGCACGAGGCCGACACAATCAATTTGGGTTTGGCATCGTTGATACGGGTGGCCAGCTCTTTGGCGGCAAACCCGCCAAAAACGACCGAGTGGATGGCTCCGATGCGGGCGCAAGCCAGCATCGCAATGGCGGCTTCGGGAACCATAGGCATATAAATAATAACCCGATCGCCTTTTTCTACCCCCTGGCCGGCCAAAACACCGGCAAATTTGGCCACCTCGTCGCGCAGCTCGCGGTAGGTGAATTTTCTTATGCTGTCCGTTACGGGGCTGTCGTAAATAAGGGCAAGCTGGTCGGCGCGACCGTTTTCTACGTGCCGGTCAAGGGCGTTGTAGCAGGTATTAACCGTTGCGCCGGCGAACCAGCGGTAAATGGGCACGTTGGAGTCATCCAGAACGGTGTCCCATTTTTTGTACCAGTCAATTTCTTCTGCGGCCTTGGCCCAGAATGCTTGCGGGTTTTCCATCCATGCATTGTAAATCTGTTTGTATTCTCCAGTCATAAAAATTTATCCTTCCTGAACTATTAAAATTTGATACATTTTTTATGCACAACAACCAATATGGCTGCAATCTACCACGATTAACTCTGTTAATAAAGGAGTTAGGGAAAGGCTAATTACGGCCTTGTTTCAATGTAGCCACATAATCGGTTTACACTTCAAGTGAAACACCCC
>CAYWSS010000682.1:0-3466 GCA_964460505.1 uncultured Caldilineaceae bacterium
CGGCTGCATCCCAGCACCCAAACCCTGCGCCGCATCTACCAGATTTGGGCCGATATGGGCTTTCAGGTGTACCGCAGCCGCGATGTTGAAACCGACGAAATGAACTTCCAACTGCTCAACTTTCCGCCTCACCACCCCGCCCGCGAAATGCAGGACACCTTCTACACCACCAATCCCGATGTGCTGCTGCGCACCCACACCTCCCCCGGCCAGATTCGGGTCATGCGCGACTACCATCCGGAGCCTATCCGCGTGATTTTGCCGGGCATGTGCTACCGGCACGAACAAATTACCGCCCGCTCTGAAATCCAGTTCTATCAGGTTGAAGGGCTGGCCGTGGGGCGGGGCATCCGCTTTAGCGATTTAAAAGGTACGCTCATCAACTTTACCAACCGGCTCTACGGCGAGGGCCGCCCGGTGCGCTTCCGGGCCAGCCACTTCCCCTTCACCGAACCATCGGCGGAGATGGATGTGGAGTGCTTTTTGTGCGACGGCAAAGGCTGCCGCATTTGCAAATACGCCGGCTGGCTGGAGATTTTAGGCTGCGGTATGGTGCATCCCACCGTGCTGCGCCACGGCGGCTACGACCCCAGCAAGTTCAGCGGTTTTGCCTTTGGCATGGGGCCGGAACGCATCACTATGCTGCGCCACGGCATTGAAGATATTCGCAATTTCTGGGGCAATGATCTGCGCTTTTTGGAACAATTTTAGCCGGGTGCAGAGTTGCAAAGTCGCAATATCCTTGCAAGCCTGCGACACTGCGACCTTGCACCCTTCACCAACCTGTCACACAAAATCGAAATACCGAGAGTTAAACAATGAAAGTACCAATAAGCTGGCTTAAAGATTATGTAGATATCATCCTGTCCGTAGAAGAACTGGCCGAACGCCTGACGCTGGCCGGGCTGGAGGTAGGCGCAATCAACTATATTGGCCTGCCCGGTGCAGAGCTGGAATGGGACAGAGAAAAGCTGGTGCTGGGCCACATTTTAAAGGTAGAACGGCACCCCAACGCCGATAAACTGGTGCTGGCCACGGTAGATATCGGGGCCGATGCGCCGGAAACGGTTGTTACCGGCGCGCCCAACCTGTACCCATTTGTGGGGCAGGGCGACATTAGCGACAAGGGGTTAAAATCCCCCTTTGTCATGGAAGGGGCCACCGTGTACGACGGCCACGCCTCCAACGGAAAAAAGATGAAACTAAAGGCGCGAAAAGTGCGCGGCATTATGAACCGCCATATGCTCTGCTCCGAAAAGGAGCTGGGGTTGAGCGATGAGCACGAAGGCATCATCCTGACCACCGGCGAAGAAGCCGTGCCCGGCACCCCGCTGGCAGACATCTGGGGCGACGCCGTGCTGGACATCGACCTGACGCCCAACCTCATTCGCTGTGCCTCTATTGTGGGTGTGGCCCGTGAAGTGGCCGCCCTGACCGGCCAAAAACTGCGCTACCCGGACAGCGATTTTACTACTACCACCGGCGCGCCGCTGGGCAACCGGCTGGAAATTGAAACCACCCACCCGGAACTGAACCCCCGCTTTGTGGCCATCCTCATCGAGGGCATCGAAATTAAAGAATCGCCCTACTGGATGCAGCGTCGCTTGCGGTTGGCCGGGATGCGTCCCATCAGCAACATTGTAGACGTAAGCAATTACGTGATGCTGGAAATGGGCCAGCCCAACCACGCCTTCGATTGGGACGTGCTTTGCCGCCGGGCTACGGAATATAACGCTTCCCTCCCTGTGGGGGGGAGTGAGGGGGGGCGCGGCCCGGTAAAAATTATCACCCGCCTGGCCGAGCCGGACGAGGAGGTGCTGACCCTTGATGATAAAATCCACAAAATGCCCGGCTTCTCCATTCTGGTGACCGACCCCAAAAGCAACCTGAGCATTGGCGGCATCATGGGCGGGGGCGAAAGTGAAGTGAGCGACACCAGCCAAAATATCCTGCTGGAAGCGGCAGCCTGGAATTTTATCAACATTCGGCGCACCAGCCAGGCGCTCAACATCTACTCCGAGGCGGCCTACCGCTTTAGCCGGGGTATTCACCCGGAGCAAGCCATACGCGGGGCGCTGCGTGGGGCCAAATTGATGGCCGACCTGGCCGGCGGCACCATTGCCCAGGGCCTTCACGATTATTATCCCGGCCCGTCCCAGGCGGTTGTGGTCGACCTGCCTCAAGCTGAAGTAACCCGCCTGCTGGGCATCGAATTAGAAATTTCCGAGATCAAGCGCATCCTCGAAGCGCTTGAATTTCAGGTTGAAGAAATTGATTTTGAGACAGAAAATTGTGAACCAGAGCCGGTTGATAAAACGAATATCCACACTTGTCCTGGCGGCCAGTACCAGGGAAATCGCAAATCGCAAATCGCAAATCGTAAATTGCTGCGCGTAACGGTTCCTGACCACCGGCTGGATATTTCCGGCGAACCGGTAACCGGCCGGGCTGACCTGATAGAAGAAATTGCCCGCATTTATGGCTACGACCATATTCCCGTTTCTGAAATAGCCGACGAACTGCCGCCGCAGCGCAACAATGTCCAGCTGGATACAGAAGAACGCGCTCGCAACTTACTGGTTCAGTGCGGCCTGCAGGAAGTTATCAACTACCGGCTGACCACGCCCGACGCCGAAACCCGCGTGCTGGGCAGCGATTATGCGGCCGGCACCAGCTACGTTACGCTGGCCAATCCCTCCACCCCGGAACGGACGGTGATGCGCCACAGCCTGCTTAACAGCGTTCTGGAAGTGACCGCCGAAAACAGCAAGAACCACGGCCGGGTGCAGTTATTTGAAGTGGGCAAAGTTTATCTGCCCCCCGAAGGCAATGCGGGCGATGCCGCTATTTTACCGGCTGAACACCCTCGACTGGCTATAGTGATGACCGGCCCCCACGAAGATGGAAACTGGCGGCCCGCCGACTTAACGCCGGCTGATTTCTTTGACCTGAAAGGGGTGGTCGAATCGCTGTTGGCGGGGCTGCACGTCAGTGAGATCAATTATATACCGGCGCAGCACTTTGCCTACTATCCGGGCCGTACCGCCGAAGTGTCGGTTAACGGACAAGTGGTCGGGGTGATAGGACAGCTTCACCCCGACGTGGTCGCCGCCTACGACATTCAATTGGTTGATGATGAGCAGCCGGTACTGGCCGCCAATTTTGACCTTGAAATGCTGATGCCGCACATCCCCGAAGGGCATGTGGTAAGCAGCGTGCCCCGCTTCCCGCCGGTGCAGCAGGATATTGCCGTGGTGATTGACGAAAATATACCCGCAGACAGAGTTAAGGCGCTCATTGTTCAAACCGGCCGCCCACTGTTAACAGATGTAAAATTGTTTGATGTCTTTCAGGGTGAACAGCTTGGGGCCGGCAAAAAAAGCCTGGCTTACAGCCTCACCTTCCAATCGGAAGAGCGCACGCTTACCGATAAAGTGGTGGCCAAACAGCAAAAGAAAATCGTCGG
>CAYWSS010000683.1:0-3454 GCA_964460505.1 uncultured Caldilineaceae bacterium
CAAGTTTGTGCATTTTATTTTTGTCGGCTGCCCACCACAAAAAAATGCCCTCTTGATTAATTTTACGAGTCTGTCCAAAAATTTTGGGCAGATCGGGGGGGGCGGGGGGCGCCCCCCCGAATCCCCTCCTCGCCATCAGCATCTCTTTTTTCAAGGAAAGGAAAAGTAATGAGTCACGTCAATATTCTGGTTGTTGAGGACGAGAGCATTGTTGCTCTGGATATAAAAAACCGGTTACAGAAATCAGGATACTATGTCGTTGGGTTAACCTCTTCCGGAGAAGAATCTGTCCGCGTCGCGGCCAAACTTCGCCCGGATATTGTGCTAATGGATATCAAACTTAAGGGCGACATGGATGGCGTAGAAGCCGCCGAACAAATCAGAGCCAATTTCAATATTCCCATCATTTACCTGACCGCCTACGCCGACGAACTGACTCTGCAACGGGCAAAAATAACCGAATCTTTTGGCTACCTTCTCAAACCTTTTGAAGAGAGAGAGTTGACCGCCACCATTGAAACTGCCCTTTACAAACAAAAAATGGAGCGAAAGCTCAGACAAAATGAGCAGTGGCTCAGCACCACCCTGACCAGCATTGGCGACGCGGTTATCGCTACAGATACTCAGGGGTTCATAAAATTTATGAATCCCGTGGCAGAAACTCTGACCGGCTGGCCACAGGAAAATGCTTTGGGCAAGCCCTCCTCAGAAATTTTCCTCATCTTAAATGAAGACACTAATGAGCAGCTTGATAATCCGGTAAGCCGGGTTTTAACCTATGGAAAGGACATCAAGCTGCAACGCCACACAGTTTTGGTTGCCAGAGACGGCAAAAAAATACCCATTGATGATAGTGCCGCACCAATTAGAGGCAGAAACGGTCACACCAACGGCGTGGTGCTGGTCTTTAGAGACATTACCGAACAGCGCCAGACCGAAGAAAAGCTGCGCAGATATGCGGAAGAATTAAAACGACAAAATGCAGAATTGGATGCGTTTGCCCACACTGTAGCTCACGATCTGCAAAGCCCTCTGGGCAATATGGTTAGCCTGGCCGATGCCCTGCACACCTATAGCGATTCTATCGAGCCGGACGAGATGAATGATTCGTTAGGTCGTATCGTTCAAAACGGCCTGAAAATGAGCACCATCATCGATTCTCTGCTGTTGCTTGCCGGCGTTCGCCGCCGAAAATCCATGGAAATCCAACCTTTGAAAATGGACGAAATTGTGGGCGAAGTTCAGCATCGTTTGTCATTTATGATAGAAGAAGAAAACGCCACAATTGAGTTGCCAAAAACATGGCCGGTTGCGCTTGGCTACTCACTTTGGGTTGAAGAAATGTGGGCAAACTATTTTATCAATGGCATAAAATACGGTGGGCAGCCACCCCAATTGCGTTTAGGTGCTGAACCCACCGGTGATGGTATGATATGTTTCTGGATCCAGGATAACGGAAATGGCCTTTCTCCGGAAGCTCAACAACAATTATTTGTGCCCTTTACTAAGTTAAATCAGGTTCACACCAAAGGGCACGGCCTGGGTCTTTCTATTGTGCGCCGCATTGCAGAAACGTTAAACGGCACCGTAGGCGTAGAAAGTGATAACGTTCCGGGCAGCGGAAGCCGTTTCTACTTCACCCTGCCCGCAGCTTCCCTCGCCGAGAAATTAAAATAACTCAAGTTGGCATCTGTACGCCCAAAACAGGGAGTAGGGAGTAAAGAACACCTGTCCTCCTACTCCCTACTGCCGCCATATCCGGCAGAAAAGGTTGATTTTTATGGGCGATAGTTGGCAAGGTAACATGGGTTATAATAAGGCCGTTACCAGGCTGTAAACATATCCCATTATCACTGCTCCTGCCAAAGAAAACGCCACATACAGCCCAAACACGCGTCTGGTTGTTAAGCCCCACACGGCAGCCATTGCCGGCAAGGTTGTAGTAGGCCCGGCAATTAAAAAGGCCAACCCCGCCGCCGGATTCATTCCCTGAGCCAATAATCCGCTAACCATAGGCAATGCTGCCAGATTTGTGGTGTACACCGGCACCCCAATTAATGCCGCCAACACAATTGCCATCGAATTCTGGTTTCCCAGCAATCCGGCAATCCATTCGGATGGAATGTACAAAATTATCAGGGCTTCCAGAAAAAAGGCCAGCGCCATAAATTTGGCTACCATTGTGGTAGCAGCCCACGTTTCTTTGAGCAGCCGCTGCCGGAAAGAGGCGGGCTTAAGGCTGCAACTGCTGCCCTCACTTGCCGAACTATTGTCGTCGCACTCTGGCCCGCAGGTTAGCGTTGGGGCTGATATTTTTTTGCCGTTGTCACCACATTCCGAATCACAAGCCGAGGCAGACACCGGCTCAAGGGTGGCAGAGCAACATGAGCTTGTGCCGGCCACTCCCGCTGCAACGGCCGGTTGCAGTTCAGTAACCATAGAATTCTCTGCAAAGCTGAAGGGACCAACTTTAACGGGCTGCCCCGCCGGAACGGAAGCAAAAGCAAAGGTATACACAGGCCGAAGATGGCGGTTTACTTTTTGCGCGCCTTGCTTCAACAATTCCCGGCTTCCAGCCACGACAGGCGCATCATAGCTACGCAAAATCGATGGCCCCAGCCACCCCTTTTGCATAATAAAATAGGTGACATATCCGGCGCTCAAACTGAGAAGCAGCGTGGCAATCAAGCGCCACACCGCTAATTTCCAGCCAATGGTGGCTACGCTCAAAAAAAATGTCTCCGGGTCCATCGATGGGGAGGCAATCCAAAAGGCCATCACCGGAGCCAGCGGCACCCCTCCAATGAGCAGCGATGCCACCACCGGAATAACCCCGCACGAACAAAACGGGCTGAATGCCCCCACGACCGTTGCCAGCAAAATTGCAGCCAGCGGTTTTGCTTGAAATGCGCGATTAATATATTTGGAAGCCCCCGACATCTGGACGGCAACCGCCAGCGGAATTGTAATTAACAAATAGGGCCAGACATGCAAAAACGCCTCAATCATAAAATTTAGAATTTCAGAAACATGCTCAATCATTTTATTTTTCCTTTATCGTATTTTTACGATTATTAACTTAAAAATTTTTTCAGGCAACCACGGCCAGGGTTCACTTAAAATAATTCAAACTGCCCCCTGTACACCAACCGGGAAACAGGGAGTAGAGAAATCCCCCGCTCTCCCACTCCATGCGCATCAAGCTAATAAAGTGGGCAACAAATGGGTAAAAAGCTGAATTTTTGCCTGTTCATCCGAAAAATTGTAAAGGGTGAATAATAAACGGTTTTGGGCTGGTTTTTATTCCACTCCGGGACAATGCTTTGTTTTTTAGCCTGTCACTCTTCCTGAATTTAATTTCCGGCGGGTATTTCGTTTAAAATTCACCATTCACCGTTTACCATTTACAATTTTTTTCAGGGGGGAGTAAAATCTGCTCTGATTGTTCCCCATT
>CAYWSS010000684.1:0-3440 GCA_964460505.1 uncultured Caldilineaceae bacterium
GATCCCCCCCCCTCACCCCCCCGATTCGGGGGGGAAGTTAAATTCCCCCTCCTGAGGGAGGAGTTAGAGGGGGGTAGTTACGTTTCATCAAGCTATTTCATCTCTCAATCTCAAGTTGGTCAAGCAGAAGCGCGTTCTCCGGGCTGTTGGGGATAAACAGCCGCTCACCTGTTTCGATGTTGTACAATCCTACCACAACTGAATAGTGTCCGCCAACCAGCGAGTCCAGCGGAACGGCCAGGTTATCACTAACAATTTCACCGGCATCCCACAACGAGGTGGGGTATCGCCCGCCGCCCGCCGGCCCGTCTTTTTGGGCCACTGTTTCGCCGGTGTCGTTTTGCACATGTGCAAAAACAGACCAATCTACCGGCGTTTGGGCCAGACTTTCCCAATACAGCGTCAGGTCAAGAGAGGCGGATGAGTGGCTTAGATCGTAGCCAATTAGCCGGATGACAGGTGGTTGGCCCAGGTCCAGCATCGCTTCGGTTTGTGGATTAGCCTGCGCAGCCTTCAACATGACCGCCGGCGGCGTGTCTCCGATTTTTACCGGGCCAAAGGTTACGCTGGTTTCGCCGGCAGGTTGGCCATCAACCACCAGCGGCAGCGACAGCGCCTGGCCGTTCACCTCTTCATACAGCCCCACGTTGAGCCAATAAATACCGGCGGGTGTACCGGGGTCAACCGGCAATTCAAACCCGTCAACCACAATCTCATTTTCCAGCCAATAAATGGTTTGGTACCCATCCGCCGGGAAACGTTCGATGCTGCCCCACACCTGCTGTCCCTGTTGATCCAACAGTTTGGCAAACACAGTAAAATTGGTTCCCATCGTGCGCAGTCCCTGCCAGTAGAGCGTTACCGGCACGCCTTGCCCCTGCTCCAGAGTGCGAACCGGCAAATCGTAACCCAACAATTTAATTTGGCCGGCAAAATCAGCGTCTAACTGGTGGGTAACAGGCGGGGCTTCTAACAACCGGGGCTTTTTGTTGATAACCGTAAGCAGCGGCCCAATCTCCTGCGAAGCAACAACCTCATCCCCGCGCCAAATCTCTGCCCGCAGCCGGTAATTGCCGGAGGGCCAATCCAGGCCAACCATAAAATATTCAAAATGATCGGAGAGCAGCGTGGGCGGATACGCCTGCCCGTCCGGGCCAACCAGAAGCCACTGCACCCGCTCGTTTGAGGCCGGCTGCCCCTGCCAGACAAAGGGAATTTGCATCCGGGGGCGATATTCGGGCAGGGCGCTGCTGATGCGCCGGTATCGTTCTGCCTGCCACAGCGACAGGCCGGTAATCACCTCCCGGCCTTTAACAACCACAGGGGTCAAAATATCAGGCGCGGGCGGGGTTGTTTTTTCCCCAACGGTGATTTTATCCAGAATAATGGCATCCTTCTGCCCCGCCGGCAACGGACCTTGACTGCCGTGCAATTGCAGTTGCACTTGATAGTCTCCGGGCGGCAAATCAGTCAGCGGCAGCCAAACGTCGTCCCGAATGGTCTCCCGGCTTTCCCAGATGCGGGTGGGGTAGCGGCCGTTCACCGGGTATTGAGTCCAGCTTAAAACGGGTTGCCCCTGTTGCACCAGCCCAACGGTCATTTGGTAATCTTCATCAACGTAGGCCAAACTGTGCCAGTAAAGTTTAATTTTCAGGGCGTTATCCGCAGGATCAATTTCCAGGTTGTGGCCCAGCAACGTCAGTTTCTCGCCAAAAGATTGGTCAACCCGGTGGGGAATATCCGCCGCGGCCTGGGCCGTGGTGCGGATGGGCAAATACAGAATGGGATAATCGATGACGCGAATGAGTTGGGCCATGCTCCAGCAGAGCAGGCCCCCCACAATGGCCAGGGCCAGGCGGCGCTGCGTTTTGGGCAAAAGCCAGCCTTGCCAGCCGTAAATAATCAGCACCGGAAACACCGTGGCAACGGGAAACAGGACGTGCCGGCCCTGCGCGGTCTGGCTGACATTGCCCTGAATGAATTGTCGTAAAAATGGAAAGAAAAGAAAGAGCAACAGGTGGGTAACAAACAATGTAATCCAAAATCGTTTATCCGGCCGGCATCGCCAGGTTTGTATCAACCCGATTACAGCGATGACACAAACCAGCCCAATGAGAATCTGGGCAGCCGCCCCAAGCGGGTAACTTTCAATTTGTCTGACCCAAAACGATTGGTAAATTTGCACGGCCCACTGCCAGAACGGCTCGGAAATAAATTCGGGCGAGTCCCGGATGCCAATGGCGCCGCCCGTTAAAAGAAAAGCGACGTAACGTTGGCTGGCATCAATGCCGCCGGCAATAATTGGTTTGAGAGAGCCAATTACGATGCCGTACTCATCAATTTCATTAAAATAATATATCAGCGAAAAATACCACCACCCTGAGGCCACAATGGCCGCCAGCGCTGTGACAGCTACGCGCTTCAGCCAGCCCAACCATCCCCATTGATGCCGCCAGGCCAGATAAGCAACCACCCCAACGACCTGTAGAGGCAAAATCACGTTCGAATATTTGGTGGTTGCGGCCAACCCCATCAACAGGCCCAGCCAAATATAACGGCTATATCTGTTGCTACCTTTTATAATTTTTACCAGAACCAGAAAATATAATCCAAGCAACAAACCGGTGAGCGTGTCATCAGACATGGCAGAGCTGACAAAAATAAACGTGGGCACAAAGGCCAGGATTGCCGCCGAGACAACCGCCGGCCAGTAATTTTTTGGAGAAAATTCGAGGGTAGTGAAAAATGCAATCACGATTGTAACCATGCTAAAGACAATGGAAAGCAATCGGCTGATATGCCAAGTTAAAACAGGCCCCTGAAAAGGGAAAAACTCATCTTCGGTGTTGGCGACCCGCTTGGTAAAAAGCAACTCGCGCGCCAGGTCAAATCGCGAGGACTCCCACACAAATTTAAGATAGGGTGGATCGGCGCTGTTGCTCCAATCTACTGCCGCAGCCACCAGTACGTGATACAGCGCCGGCCAGTCAGAGCGATAACCGGCGGCCTCGCGCTCCTGCAAATTTTGCGGCAGCCGGCCGGTATCGGCGATGAAGCGGCTGTAAAGGTAGTGGGCTACTTCATCCGGGGCTTCGTGCAGGGGCAGCAACAGGCTGTGAGCCAACGTGAGGAGAAAAAATATCAAGAGAATCAGGCTCAACCTTAAATATGCTTGTTTAGGAGTTATCATCGATTCTCGTTTTTTTAGAAATAATGGTTAGACTCGCCTGAAAAAAGCAGGGATTTTACCGCAAGACGCAGAGAACGCAAAGCTTTAAAGATTTTTAAGAAAAACGCCAAAACATTGTATAAATACAATACTGCAAAAGCATCAGGTAAATTAAAGTGACCGGCACTTTTAGGGCCACTGAAAGCATGCATGTGTCTATACTGAAAACAGAATGAGAACGGAACTTTTTGGTGATGGTTTGTTATGCCCG
>CAYWSS010000685.1:0-3439 GCA_964460505.1 uncultured Caldilineaceae bacterium
CTTGTCGAAGCCAATAATGCTGCCTCAATAAAAGTTTCGGTTTCAAACTAATTTCAGTATAGCATTTCTTTCAAAAATTCAACCGTATAGGGATTGAGCCGCTGGTCAAACCCTTGTATGCTAATTTCAACCCCCAGGTCTGCGCAAGCCTGAGCTAAATCGTCCAGATTGGCTTCGAGGCCATCTATGAAGGCAAATATGGCCGCTTGTAAAAAGATGAACCCGTTCAGAGAAGAGTTGCGTTGCACAAACCTGGTGCTACGCGCCACCTGTTCAATATCTTCTTGGCAAAAAAAATCCTGTATAGTTGTGCCGGCAATTTCTATGCTGTAGGCAGAAGTCATAATCATCTCTCCTTTTTAACCGACTTGCTGATTATGACAACACATCTTGCTAATTATTTCAAATTTGGATTTATCACATTTTTGCTTACCGTAATTATTACCTTGATGCGAATGGGCATTCACCCCCCCTCTCTCTTATAGGGAGGGAGGTGAACAAATACGTAAAATAATTGGAATGGGCGCAGATACTCTCGCCTTCCAGTCAATAACCCGCCACGAATTAACACAAATTAACCCGAAAAAAGAAAAATAATTAGTGAAATTCGTGCCGTAGGTTCGTGGCAAAAATAGCCAACATTTCCCTTGGGAGTTGAGAGGAACTGCACCCAATTGGAATTGCAATCCGGGCAGGTTTGGCAAACACGTGCCCCGGAAAAAGTGAAGATGAGATTTAAAAAGCTGTCCCGTAGATTTATGGGGCAGCTTTTTTATACCATTATTGTAGGTGGGGATATGGTTAACAGCACCAGGCTTACAAGTAAGGCAGTGCCAAAACTGGTAAGCACCTTGGTGGTTACGGCGGTGCGATTTTCATTTGCCTGACCAGCGCGAATCATTAATCCCAGTCTGGGCAAAAATACAAGCGGGGCGAGGACGCCAAACCCGATTACTATCAAAACCAGGGCAACGATACGTTCCAGGCTCCCAAGCACCCGGTCTTGGGTATTGATGCTGGCCGGTTTTGATACCTCCCGCCCTTGAGCAGCCCACACGGCTACCGTTATTTCCACTTCCAAAACCGGCGCGGCGCTAATGAGAATAGCTAACCCCGTGAGGTAAGCTATCATCCGGTATTGGTTTGGCGCGTCTGGTAAAAATAGAAGTTGAAGGGTGCCGGGGGTCCACCCGGTGGCCAGCCAGGCAATAAACATAAGGGAGATAATGTGAGTCGATTGGTCGAGAAACAGCAACAATAAACCCTTACCTTTGCTGTTATCCGTAAATACAAACGTCCTGAACTGGTCGATGAATAAGTGGATAAAAAACAGGACAATGACCCACACCCACCAGTTTGGAATTATGCCCCACAAAAATATGGCGGTAACAAAGGTTACAACCCCCACGTGAATAACTAAGCCGGTCCAGCCATCTCTCTTTGCCAGAACAAGCCAGTAAGGTTGCAATACGAAGTCGCCAACAAAGTGGCCCAGAATTAGTCGCAGAAAAAACGACAGTGCAATTTCGGAGTGAATAGGTATCATCAGTTTAAAAATTTGGGCTATTACCCTACAATGCATGCTAACCCAAACAGCCAAAAAGAGCTAATTTAAGAGTAGATTTTGAAGGAGTGGTAAGTTTTGCATGGCAGCTTCCCGGCCAAGATCAAGAAATTCATCGGCTTTGTCATAATCCATTGCCGTGAAAACTTCCACTTTTGGTTTTATCAAAACATCAACCGGACTCATCCTGGTTTTTACAATTTCACGTTCCATAATCGACATCATATTGCTAAGTACCCCGAAAAAGTTTGGCTGGCTCTGTCTTTGTGCCGCGCTTCGCTCGCAAGCTCGCTCCTCTTCTATCGATGGAATAACGCTGCACGCAATGATGATGTCGGCCCCTTTTTCGGCCAACACGCTGGCCGGCACCGGATTAACGGCGCCCCCATCAATTAAGTGGTTGTCGCCCAGTTGGTACGGCGCAAAAATGCCAATCATGCCAATGCTGGCTCTAACCGCATCGGCCAGGGGGCCGGTCTCAAACACAATTTCTTCGCCGGAAAGAACATCGGCGGCCACCACATAAAAAGGAATTTTGGTGTCGGCAAAGGTGGCGTTGTTAAACTGTTTTGCCAGATATTTTCGAGTGGATTTTCCCTTAATCAACCCGTTCCATGGCAGGCGAAATTTTGGATCCCACAAGCCACTTTTAAAATCGATCAGCTTGATCAGGTTTCGGGCAAACCCGGCAATTTCGGCGGTGGATTTTCCGGCGGCGTAAAGCCCGCCAAAGAGCGAGCCGGCGCTGGTTCCGGCAATCATGTCAACAGGGATATTCGATTTTTCCAGCGTTTCCAGAACGCCAATGTGGGCAATTCCTCTGGCTCCCCCGCTGGAAAGGGCCAGCCCAACGACCCGGCGGGTGATTTTGCGGGCAGCTCTATTGAGGCTGTCTGGCGTGCTGTCGCACCGAAATACAGGCCCGGGGCACGTTTCTGTCACCCAATTTTCTGCCGGCGCGTTGCAAAAAGTAACCGCTTCTGCAATTTGAACGGCTTTTTCACCGATTTCGCTGTGCTGTTGCGGCAGGGCTACAAGCACCCAATCGTAACCATCGGCCAGGATGCCGAGCGTTTCCACAAAGGTTTCGCTGGATGAGTTTGACATCGATTCCAGAATTGCCAGACTTTCATTTTGATCGTCACGGCTGATCCTTTCTGACAGCCCCTGGCCGGTAGCATCAAAAAGAACAACCCGTTGCCCGGTTATTTTATTAATGCCTTGAGCCAGTCGCCACATTTCAGAGCCAAAAACAACCGTAAGCCGGTAGCCGGGCCGGCGGGTAGCTTCAGTAACCGTGTCGCTGAGGCGCCGGCTCAGTTCTCTGGTAATTTGCAGGGCAATTTCCGGGTGATCAACCAGTAACTCATCCAGATCAGCTTTATGCAGCACCCACAGATCGGCATCAATAGTAACCGTAACAGTAGCCGTGCGGCGTTGATTCAGGATAATTGCCATTTCGCCAAAAAAGTTGCTCGGCCCCAGATAATTGATAACCTTTTCCTGCTGGTTGCCGGCTGAATTTATCGACACCTTGACCTGCCCCGATTCGATCAAATACATAGTATCACCCAGAGTGCTTTCGGCAAAAACCACATTTCCGTGTTCATGATGAACGTGGTGCAGTTTTGCCGATATCGCAGCCAGGGTATCCAGAGATAAACTTCTGAAAAAGGGGATATGGTGCAGGCTGTCAACAATCAGTTTGTTATTTTGAGGTGTGTTGGTCATAGCGCAAACAACTTTAAGAAAATAGAGTTGTTCCCAAATAAAGTAACCGGCATTTTTATCGCCATTTTCAGCATCATCATGGCCGGGAAAGCCTCTCTATAGCAAATGTTCAAGTGCCGGTCACTTGGTTTTTCTTAAAAGGGA
>CAYWSS010000686.1:0-3426 GCA_964460505.1 uncultured Caldilineaceae bacterium
TCGCCCACACCCGTTGTGTTTGATAAGAGCGCCACGCTGTACAGGCTTGATTTGGCTCGCAAACAGATTCGACAGGAAGACCAGGTTGTAATTGTTGAAGGCTATATGGATGTAATTCAGGCCCATCAACATGGGGCCAGAAATGTGGTCGCCCAAATGGGCACGGCCCTGACAGAACCGCAGCTTAAAATATTAAAACGGGCCACCAACAACTTTGTGCTGGCTCTTGATGCCGATACCGCAGGTAACTCGGCAACATTGCGCGGCATCAACATTGCCCGGGAAGCGCTGGATAGAGAAACCGTGCCGGTGCCCACTGCTCGCGGGCTTATTCGCTACGAGAGCCGGCTTGATGCTGATATTCGCATTGCCACCCTGCCTCCCGGCAAAGACCCGGACGATATTCTGAAGGAGGGTCTGGCTGTGTGGCAGGGCATTGTAAAAAATGCGGTGCCGGTTGTAGATTTTTATTTTCAAATCGTTACGGACGGACTGGATTTAAATACGGCCAGGGACAAAAGTGTAGCCGTTCGCGAGTTAATCCCGGTTTTACGCGACATTGGCGATAAAGTAGAACAAGAACATTACATTCAAAAACTGGCACGCCTCATTCACGTAGATGAACGCACCCTGCTGGCAGAGTTAAAAAGCAAACCCGGCGGGAAAAAACCATTACGTCGAAAACCGGTGCCCCCGGCGGCAAAGGCAGAACCCACCAAGGCCCAACCGGTTACTATCGGGCCAATTAATAAACCGGTTACGGCCAATCTGGAAGCGTATTGTTTAGGCCTGATTCTGGCCCATCCGTCTTCGTTGGCGCCGGTTAATGATATTCTGGAGCAGCAGAATATCCCGGGCCTGACCGTTAATGATTTTAGGCGAGGCGATAACAAGAACATTTTCAAATCCATACAGTTGTGGACTGCCTCGGAATCGCCTAAAATAGAGATGTTATCTGACATGGTGGGTGAAGCGCTGGCGGGGCAATTAGCATCATTGGCAGCGCTGTGGCATCAAATACCGCCGGCCCCGGTTGAATATATCAATCGAGATTTGAGTACGGCGATTTTGCGACTCAGGTTGCAAAACGTAACAGAACAAATCAGTGAACTCGACTTTTTGCAACGAGAAGCCATAGAAAATAACGACTACCAGAGTGCCCGCCAATATACATCAATGGCTGAAACTTACATACAGCAACGCAAAGCATTGGAATACACCAAAGACGCACTTTCTATAACCGGAAAACGCCGGGCAGAAGTAACACTATAGTGGAGACCCTGGATGGCAAAGCAGCAAGCTTCTGAAAAACAATCAACAAAACCTAACGGAAAAGCCCAAAAGAATGGTGAGGCCTCACCGCTGGAAATTCTTTTGGAAAAGGCAAAAACCCAGAAAACATTAACACAAAAAGATATTCTGGAAGTTTTGCCCGATGGGGGCATGGATGTTGAAACTGCCGACGGTCTTATTTCGCAATTGGTAGAACGCGGCATAGAAGTTGTTGACGATGTAGATACTGAAGCATTGGCCGATGTAGACGAACCGGATGATGCTGCACTCAAAGAAGTAGAAGAAGAATTAAGTGAAAAAGAAGCAGCGGCCGCTGCAAAGATAGATGTTTCTACCGTCGAACTCACCAACGACCCGGTGCGAATGTATCTGCGTGAAATTGGTCAGGTCAATCTACTGACCGCGCGTGACGAAGTTTCCCTGGCCAAACGAATTCAAACCGGCATTATCGCCCGCGAAAAATTGGAAGAGCCCGACGGGTTAAATCCCGATGAGGTTGCCGACCTCAAAAAGCAGGAAATTGATGGCATTATTGCCAAACGCCTTCTGGCCGAGGCCAATTTACGGCTGGTTGTCAGTGTTGCCAAACGCTACATTGGCCGTGGAATGAATTTTTTGGATTTAATTCAGGAAGGCAATATTGGGTTGCTGCGCGCCGTTGAAAAATTTGATCACGAACGCGGCTACAAATTCTCCACGTATGCCACGTGGTGGATTCGACAGGCAATAAGCAGAGCCATTGCCGACCAGGCCAGAACCATTCGCATTCCGGTGCATATGGTGGAAACCATCAACAAACTGGCCCGCACCCAACGCCGATTGCTTCAGGAATATGGCCGGGAACCCAGCGCAAAAGAAATTGCTCTGGAAATGGAAATGCTTTCAGACAACGATACAACGGCGGTAAAAAACTCGCTTGAAAATAAAACGCCTCTGGAACCGGCTCTGGACCGGCGGTGGCGACGTTCGGCCACAAAAGTACGCCGAATTATGCGAATTGCCCAGGAACCTATGTCGTTGGAAACACCTATTGGCTCAGAAGAAAACAGCTATCTGGGCGACTTTATCCAGGATGATACGGTGCCCGGGCCGGTTGACGCCGCCTCAAAACAGCTCTTAAAAGAGCAATTGCACGAAATACTGACATCACTCAGCGAACGAGAACGTAGAGTTCTGGAAATGCGCTTTGGGTTAACCGACGGCCAGGGGCGAACTCTGGAAGAAGTAGGCAGCGAATTTGGCGTTACGCGTGAACGCATCCGCCAAATTGAGGCAAAAGCCCTGCGCAAATTACGACATCCTATTCGCAGCCGTAAGCTGCGAGATTACCTGGGATGATTTGACAAATATTCCACAATCAATATACTACTTCTCCGTTGCCGCCAATAATCCTCGGTAGCTCAATTGGCAGAGCGAGCGGCTGTTAACCGCTTGGTTGGAAGTTCGAGTCTTCCCCGAGGAGCCAAAAAAGCCGTTGGTCCTGAAAGACCTAACGGCTTTTCGTTTGCCTTAATTTGCCGAATATTTTACCGGCAGGCCTTGTAACGCCTCAATGGTCAAGTCACGCAGGGTGACATCCCCCTGGCGTTTGGCGCTTAATTTGTGCGACAACTGCACGACCTGCTGCCTTAAGCCGGCGGTAATTTTCGCAACCAGCCTCTCTAGTTTTTCTCCCATGGATGGACTCCGCTATGTACGGCGCGTACGCAATGGTACAGGTTCAGTAAACCCGGTGCTGTGGCCGGTCTCCAACCGAGCCACCTAAGCGGGCGCGGTCAGGAGACCGGCCCGAGCGCGATTCTGACGGGTTCACAGAACTTGTACACGCAATGTGCCTGCTGCCAGTGTACGCCTCACGCCTCCGGTCTGTGAAGCCCCGGAGCTATTCTTTAAGGTGGGGCTTGATACCTGCTTCTGTTTTTTATTCTCGCTGCTTGAAGTTTGATAAGAGCCTCTACAAACCTCAACCATTCCAAATAAGGTATCTTCTTAAAAAGTAGGGGGAGGCATCCTTCGACAAGCTCAGGATACGCACCCTGAGCCTGTCGAAGGGTGTTTGGCCCCGGATTATTGAAAAGGGCATCGCTTCAATGTATCCAAATAACAGGTTTACACTTTAGGCCAAAAAATGAG
>CAYWSS010000687.1:0-3426 GCA_964460505.1 uncultured Caldilineaceae bacterium
AACCCACTCCCGCGGTGTCTTTTTTAGTGATTCAGCTTATATTTTATGCGGAAACCGGCGTAGTTGCATCGGCTGTACCGGTATGAATTTCCATATCCGCTTCTTGAAGACCCACCTTAGCTACCACGTTGGCAATACGTTCTGCAAAGTAATAAACGCGCTCGTGATACTCAACCACCTCAAATTCCACATGGAATAAGATAGCGCGATTAGGATCTTTTGCGGTCATCCGGTACGATAGATATTGTTCGGCTTTTTGAATTAACTGCGTAATAAAAGGTCGCTCATTGATGACTTTCATCGCCAGTTTTTTATCGTTTTTAACCAGCGACTGAATGGCATTATCAACACTCTTGACAATTTTTTCATCAATTGAAGTGAGCAGCTTAATGGTTCCCTCACTCATTTGAGCATTGTATTTAAGGCGTTCTTTACCGGCCTCAACCATGTTGATTTTTACCCTGTTGCCGATATTTTCAATATAGTTGGCTACGGCCATGTAGCCGGCAAGCTCCACCGACTGCTCAGTTAACATCTCCTGCTGCGAAAGCAGCCCAAGATAGTTGATAATCTCTCCGTGCAGCGCATTAATATCTTCGTCCATTGCTTCCAGATTGTTAAGACCCTCTGTGGTACCGTGGCTCATTTCTGCCATGGCCTTGTGGAGCATCTGGCCGGCAAAACCGCCCAGATGGCCAAGTTCCTGCCTAACCTGCCCCAACGCTACGTCCGGGGTTTCTAACAAAATGGGGTCCAGATATCTGGGGTGCAAAACACCCGGCTTGGCCGCAGCCTTTTCGGGAACCAGAAACTGTACCAGTTTGGCCATTGGCCCCACAAACCAAATGAAGGCAAATGTGTTGAACACATTAAACAGGGTGTGGGCATTAGCAATCTGGCGCGGTGTTTCGGTGGCCATACGCTCTGTCCCCGCCAATTCCGGATATGCGGGCGATAGCCACGTAACCAGCGCCGCCAGTTGAGGGATAAAGAAGAACCAGAGCACCACCCCGGCAATATTAAAGAGGATGTGTACCACAGCCGCCTGCACGGCTTCACAGGGCCGCCCAATGGAAGCCAGCAACGCAGTAACACAGGTGCCCAGGTTGGCGCCAAAGGCCAAGGCAATGCCCGCCTCCAGCGTAATCAGCCCCTGGCCGGCCAGCACAATGATAATCCCGGTGGTGGCCGAAGAGCTCTGGATAACGGCTGTAAATAAACCGCCAACCAAAATTCCCAGCAACGGGTTGGCCATTTGCTGCAACATGATAATAAATGGCTCGTAGGTGCGCAGCGGTTTTGTGGCGGAACCCATCAACGTTAAGCCGTAAAAAACCAGACCCAGGCCCAACAGCATCAAGCCGTACTGTTTAACTTTGTCTTTTTTGCCGGCAAAATATATGACAAAACCAACGGCAACCAGCCAGAGCGCGTATTTGGTCACCTTAAACGCAATGATTTGGGCCGTGATTGTGGTGCCGATATTGGCTCCCATAATCACCGGGATGGATTGCATCAATGACATTAAGCCTGCGGAGACAAAACCCACCACCAGCACCGTAGTAACCGAGGATGATTGCAATACAGAAGTAACAAAAGCCCCGGTAAACACTCCGGTAAAGCGATTGGTCGTCAGGGTAGCCAGCATTTTCTTCATTCTGGCGCCGGCCACTCTCCTTAAGGCGTTGTCAAGCTGTTCCATCCCAAACAAAAAGATGGCCAACCCGCCAAACAGCGTCATAAAGAGTTTTCCATATTCAAGAGTCATCGTTGTGTCCATTATCTTCTCCTCGTAAAGTTTATCGTGTATCTTATATCTGGTTATCCAGTTCAATTTTCCAGCCGGTCCGTTTTGATTGGACAAGTGATTGCCTAAAAAATTCAAAGAAAAATCCCACGAGGGCTTTTTGAGAGAGGATTGATATAAATAGCACTGATAATAGTGTGTATTTTACAAAATACATTATGATGATATTTGGGGCGTGTTAATTAGTTGTTAAATGTATGTTAATTCTGTGTTAATAATTTGTTAAATTTATTTAACAAAAATCAATTCAGGAATCGTGATTAAATAACTTGCGCATTTGCCCATATTGCGTACTGCGTAGGGAAGGGTTTAATACGCAATACGAAATGCGCAATACGTAAATCGGCGGGCCGATATTATGATTAGCCCGAAGGGGGTCGATCAGTTGTCCAGCCTGGATTTTGAGGCTTACGATGAATTTGTGAATATGGGATATCAGAAAGCCCGGCAGCAAATTGAAGCGTGGCAAAAAGAACAAGACTCAGTAGATCTAAATCTGAGGAGTGCGACAGTCCCTGGCGGGACAACAAGGAGAATAAAAATTTGACCTGCTCCCACCCGCCGCCTACGGCGACTCCCTCCCCCGATGTTGGGGGATGCAAAGCGTGGGGAGGGAGTTATTTTCAAGGGAGTGAGGCAACCCCAGATGCCAAACGCCGCCGCATCTGACGCTACGCAGTGCTGGCTTCTCAAAAATTGGATCTACTGAGAATAAAATGGGCTTGCGCCGGGCCAGTCACCTGAATAGAGATAAATTTACAGCAGTGACACAATCTCTGCGGTGTTGGTGGCGGTGTTATAAATGGCGCATGTTGGATTGCCCTGCCAGCCCAACACCTCGCCGGGATTGAGCCAGAGGCAATTGCCAATGCGTTCTTTGTGCAGTTTGTGCGTGTGACCGGAAAAGACAGCGCCGTAATCGCCGGTGCGGGCCAACGCTTTGGCGTAAAACGGGTAGTGCGTAACGGCAATATTTGCGCCATCCAGTTCTAACTCTGCATATTCGCCGTGCAGCTTAAGATTGGGGAATTGGGTTTTGGCTATATTAGAAATGGCAAAGCGATCCCCGTCGCCGTTGCCAAACACCACGTGGATGTCTCCCTCAAAACCGCCACCCATCACCCGCGATGGAATGGGCGAACAGAAATCGCCGCAATAAATTAACACTTCTGCGCCCCGGTCTTTAAATATTGCCAGCGCCCGCTGCAAATTTTCTAAATTGTCGTGTACGTCTGAAAATACGCCAATAAGCATCGCATCCCTCCTCAATTGATTTCGCTCATGTCCAGTATAAGTAGTCCAGTTTTTGTAGTACGCTTGTAATTTACCCCCCTCAATCCCCCCTCACGGGGGGGAAATTTAGCCCTCCCCCTCTTAAGGGGGACGCGAAGCGGAGGGGGTAAATTTGGATCTGCTGAGTATAAGTGTAAATCTTTTCAACCTGTGCAATTGTACAGATTCGGTAAACCCGGCGCTGTGGCCGGTTTCCAACCGAGCTACCTAAACGGGTGCGGTCAGGAGACCGGCCACAGCGCGATTCTGACGGGTTCACAGCACTTGTACGGGCTAATTGATTATCGTTAGGTGGGGGTTGCCTCTGTAGACTACAGCAAAGATTC
>CAYWSS010000688.1:0-3424 GCA_964460505.1 uncultured Caldilineaceae bacterium
CCGCAGGCACTTCTGTCATAATACCAATTTCTATGGTTTCGTCAAAGGCAATGCACTTTTGCCAAAGCTCAACTTGCGCCTCGGCAAAAATCGCTTTTGCGGCTTGCACCCTGGCCACGGTTGATATTATTGGAAACATTACTTTAAATTGGTGGCCGGGACCGGCTTGCAAAATGGCCCGAATTTGGGTTTTGAACATTATTGAATGAAATTCAATAATGTTTCAGGTTGGCCCCGGTAGTCATCCCAGGCCAGGTTGCCGGCAATAAGCCCGGTCATAATTGTTGTTAAGGCTAAATTAACCGGGGTAGAAACACCAGCCTGTTGTCCGGCTTTTACAATTGCCCCGTTCAATACATCAATTTCTGATGTGGCTCGCCCAGACGCCAGATCGATGTGTAGCGACGGCATTTTTGTGCCCCGCCCGCTGAGCATCGAAGGGCGCAGCAAGGCCCGTTTGGCCCCCATGGGCAGCCACCTTGCCGCCACCAGTCGGGCCAGCCAATCGGAGGGGTAGCCGGGCAGTTTTATCGCGTTAATGCCGTTGGCTTTCATTACCGTCACTCCTTCATGCAGCGCTCTGATTTCCAGGTTAAACAAATCAGGATTGCCCACAATTTCTGCCGGTGTTTGGTCTAAAATGGCGCCGGATGCGTTGTTGACAATATTAAGCAGCAACTTTGACCATTTCATGGCCCGGTAGCCGGCGTAGGTGGCGGTAGATAATCCAGCCTGGTTGAGCGCTTCAGCCAGTTTCTTGACAGGCTGCCCGGATACCAGCGGGGCCAACCCAAGCCCGCCCCTGGCTTTGCTGACAGCAATCTTTCCCGTTTCCGGAACCTGGATTGGAATGGTAACGGTTCCGGCAATAACCTGGGTCGGGCTAAAGATATTAGCTAACGTCTCTTCGTTGCCGATGCCGTTTTGCAGGGAAACGATGTACGTTGGCCCGGTTTCCAACCCAAGGGTCGAGATCTGTTGCGCTGCACCTTTGGTGGCCGGCGCCTTTACGGTTAGTAAAATAAAATCGTAGGGCGTCTCCGGCGGTTCGATGGATGTGGCGGTATCGGGGAAAACAGTCTGCGCCAATTGGTTGGGCCGGCTTAGGCAGAGACCCTCGCCGGCTATTTTCTGCATCAGGGGTTGGCGGCCAACCAATCGAACTTGATGCCCGGCTGCGGCCAGCGTTCCTCCCACAAAACAGCCTATTGCCCCGGCTCCCATAATTAGAATATTTAACATTAGAACTCACTCACTCCACTCATCTCCCTTGCGGGTCTAAAAATCCTGTAAGCCATACGACTTCGCCAGCAACTCAATGGGATGAATCATCTGTGCGCCGGTGGCGTGCGCAATTTGCCAGCGACAGGTTTCGCTGTCGCACACGGCCACGCCGGAGCCGGAGGCCTTCACCTGGTCAAAGAGTGGCCGGCCTACCGCCATCGAAATATCGTACTTTTCTTTTTTATAGCCGTACGTGCCGGCAATGCCGCAACATTCGGCTTGCACGTGCTGCACGTTAACCCCCGGAATCATCTCCATCAGGTCGATGGCGGGCAGCCCCATATTGTGGGCATGAAGCTGGCACGGCGAGTGGTAGGGCAGGGTGGCCTCCACCGGCTGAAAATCAGTTTCCAGTTCGCCGGCGTCGGCCAAATCCAGTAAAAATTCGCAGATGTCGTAGGTATTTTGCGATACGGTTTTTGCCTCTTCGGTGTCAATGTCCAGAATGTGCAAATAATCCGATTTCAGCGAGAGCGTACAGCTGGTCGATGTGCCCACAATTGGCACGCCTGCGCGGGCAAACTTGATGAGCGACTTAATATTTTTATCGGCATTGCTGCAAGCCGCGCCAAACTCGGCATTGGACAGCATGGGCAACCCGCAGCAAACCTGGTTGGGCACAATGACCTCAAACCCGTTGTGTTCCAGCACGGCTATGGCCGCTTTGCCCACACGGGGTTCAAAATAGTTGGTGCTGCATCCGTGGAAAAACACCACCCGCTTATCTGACACTTTCTGCCGGGTCGATTTGCTGTGAACTGCTTTGTGCCACCCGCGAAATGTTTCAAAGGAGAAGGGGGGTATCGGCGCATCGCGGTGGATACCCATTATCATTTCAACCCATATTCTAAAGGGGCGAATTTTCATCATTGCGTTGGCAATTGGGGCAAAGGGGCTGCCCAGCATGCCCTGTAATTCGGTGCGGCCCAGTATGCGGTTGCGCAGGGGGATGGGTTGGCGCCGGTACAGTTTGTAGCGGGCCTTGGCGTTCATTTCCATGACTTTTACGCCGTGCGGGCAGACCATGGTGCACACCCCGCAGCCGCTGCAATAATCTACGCTGGCATCGACAGAAATCTCTTTGGGGTTGCGGAATCGCTGCGCCTGCGGCCCCACAAATTTAGGGCCGGGGAACAACTCTGTAACATTGGTTACCGGGCATTGCGAGGTGCAGATATTACATTTTATGCACAAATCTGCCGTGTACTGGGCTTGTTCCCAGATAGAATGAGTGATGGGGCCCAAAACCGGTTGCGTGTTCATTGCTCACTCCCGAGAATTTGTTTGGCAATGGCTGCCGCCGTGGTTATGGCCACCCCATCACCGGTGCGGCCACGGGTCCATTCAGACCCGGCAAGTACGGCCCCGGCCACGTACAGATTTTCTGCCGGCGGAGCGTTGCTGCCGTTAACCGGGTTAAACTGCTTGTTCACGGTTACCCCAAAATTAAATACGGGCTGTCCCTGTGACGAAATAAATTTCTTGTCGAACCATTTGTGCCGGTTATCGCCGGCCCCCACCGGTAGTCCAAATACGGTTTCGGTTACGCTGCCGTCGGCGGCGGCAAATATGCCCCCCCCGAAAATGCCGCCCGTGGCCAACACGTAGTTATGGGCTGATATTGCTTTCAGCCGGTTTGAGGTTTCCATGCGAATTTGGGTGACTTGCCCACCTGTAATGGCGCCGTCTACAATTTGGGGGCCAACCGTCATCCGTCCCCCGGCTTGCAGAAAGGCAGCCTTTAATTGATCAAACAATCGCCGGCCCGGCACAGAGGGGGGCAGCGCGCTGATTTCAAAGACCGCTTTGCCAAGCTGCTTTTCCAGATCGGCCACTACTTCCGGGTGGCCCTCAATGCCCAATACGGCCGGGAAGCCCACCCGCTCGAACTTTTTGGCTGCGTTTTTTATGGCGGCCACCACTTGCTGCCGAAACCCGGAATTTTCAAAGGCGTGGGCCAATTCAACAGGAGTGGCGTTTATTGCCTGGGCAGCGGGAATTTGCGCATTAATGCTGATGGCCTCGGTTTGAACACCCAATTCCTGAGCGTTGATATTTTGGCTGATTAGCGCCGGATAAAAATCACGCAGGTTGCTAAAGCCCACAATTAACATGCTGCCGCCTGAATCCAATCTGCCTT